>DRKO01000047.1 GCA_011051745.1 Chloroflexota bacterium
CCCTCAGCGGGTAGTCAGTGGATGTAGCTTGCAAGTGTTTGCAATAAGCAGGGTATTTTTGAGTCTTTCAGTACCCTCAGCGGGTAGTCAGTGGATGTAGCCTCACCTGTCCAGCGCACAGATCAGGTCCTGGATGGTGGCTTGGTGCAGATTCTGCGCTCTGGCGGCCTCTGGTGAAGCCATCTGGAGTGACTCTACTCTCTATCCGGCGAAGAGTCAAGCGCTTTTTTCTCAACCCGTCCGCTGCACAGAATCGGGGGGGAGTTGAGAAAATCTGCTCACACGTCATTGCAGAATCGTCGGTACTTGCAGGTCGCGCAGCGCATCCGGTAGCGCGTGGGCTCCGGCATAGCCTCGGTCTCAACAATGCGATACATGTCGGATAATGCATGTTTAACGCTCCTCACCAGTCTGGCGGAGAACACCAGCTCTTCGGCCCGGCGGGCCGGGATGATGAAAAAGAACCCGCGTCGGACTTCCTGCCCCGCCGTCTCGGCCAGCATCAGCCCGTAGGCGGTGAGCTGCATCTGGAAGTTGTACCCCAGACGGTCGGTGTTTTTATAGTCAACCGGGATCAGCTCTCCTTCCACCCGGAGCACTTCGTCAATTTCGCCGACCATCCTGAGTTCGTCCGACCGGACGGGCACGTCGAAGAAACGTTCCCCGGCCTCCAGCCCGTAGGCGGCCAGAGAACGGCGGCGGGCAAGCTGCCGCTCACGCTCATGTGCCCTTCTGCCCGCGTCTGTCTTGACGGTTTCGCGGTGCAGGTCGGGCAGGCAGGCCTCGTAAAAGAAGGCTCGCGGGCAGTAGATGTATTCCTTCAGATCGGTTACGCGGAATAACTCGCGCTCCTCAACCCTCTCCATCATCGCCCTGCTCCAGACTCAGGCGGGTACGCCAGTCGCGCTCACAGATCGGGATCAGTTGCACGTTGGCCGGATCGTCACCCACCACCTGGCTGATCTCAACCATCAGGCTCTCCTGATGGGGGCGTGAAAGCCGCCCGTAAAACGCGCTGTACTGGATGCGATCCAGCCCGTAATCCAGACAGGCATCGGCCACTCTGGCCCGCGTCCGGTCGCCGGGGATGTCGTACACGACCAGCACGTGCATAGCGTCCATGATCACCAGCCCGCCCGGAACGGCTCGTAGGCCTCCCGCTCGCCGCGCAGGAAGGTTGCCAGATGCCGCGCCTGACTCTGGATGATGTGGCGCAGGGGGACGCGCTTCTTCTCATAGCGGAGCGGCGTCTCCAGCCGATTCAACACGTGTTCGGCCAGCATCCGGCGCGTTTCTTTCGTCAGCCGCCCGCGCCCGTCCTGCTCGATGTTCGTCTGCCGCGTCGCCAGCCCGACGATCACCCGATCCACCGCCACCTGACGGAATTCCTCGATCAGGTCGAGCACCAAGCTGGGCTTGCCGGGGCGGTCGGCGTGGATGAACCCGGCGTAGGGGTCCAGACCGGCCAGCACAACCGCCCGCTCGATCTGGCCGTACAGGATGCCATAGCCGTAATTGAGCGCGCTGTTGATCGGGTCGAGCGCGCCGCGCGTCTGGCGTCCCGGCCACTCGTATTCGGGCGGAACCAGCCAGCCGACCGCGTTCCAGTAGCGACGCGCCGCGTGCGCCTCAGCAGTGAGGATCGCCTGACGCGCCTCGTCCACACTGGTCAGCGGGATGGCGTCCAGCCAGGCCTGATGATCGTTCACCTCGCCCGCGCTCAGCCGCAGTTCTTCGTATAACTCCGGGTCGCTCTCTTTGCGATTCTTGGCGAAGTATTTGAGCGTGGTGGTCTGGTTGTGGATTTTGCCCCGCGCGAACGCGACCGCGACCGCACAGCCAAGCTCGTTGTGATAGGCGAGCAGTTGCGCCCGGCGGGTCTGCACCGTGCCGGTCAGGCCTGCCGCGTACAGGCTGGCGTAGGGCCGCCCCAGCGAGTCGAGGAAGAAGACGGGGATTCCCTCCTCCGCGCAGGCCTGTAGCGCGTCCGCCGAGATGCTGACGCCCCGGCTGGTGATCAGGACGGCTTCCAGATGAAGCAGGGGCGCTTCGAGCAGCTTCTCGCCCTGTGCGGTGACGCGCAGACGTTTGCTGTGCTTGCCGATGTGTGAACCGAATTGATCCGCGATCAGATGTTGAATGACAGGCATCTCCTTACTCTCTCAACCTCTCAGTCAGATGGAGGTACGATCTCGTACCAGCCGTCCCCTTTGGCTGTGTTCTTGCCTACCTGTACGCTCTGCCCCCATATCAGCCAGGGCAGGAAGGGCCGCAGGTTGCCCTCGTAGTGGATGTGCCCGACGAACCCTCCGATCGGCGTTGTGCGTCCCTGCCGACGGCTGCCGCTTCGGATGCTGACCCAGCGCGTTCTGTGCCAGGCCAGCCTGATCGCCTGCGCCTGTTCGGCCAGTTCGGCGTGCGGGGTGCGGGGTGCGGCAGGCGCGTACTCATCGAGCAGCAGATCGATCCGCTCCAGCAATCGGCCTATCAGCACCTCGAAGGGCGGCAGGGCAATCGGTCGCCCGTTCGCGATCAGGCGCGTTGGAGTGAGGAAGTGCAACGTCACCCCGTCGGAGGGCAGAGTGTGCGCTGCGGCGTCCACGTCTGAGGCGCTGACGCGCAACTCAGGCTGTCGGATGCGCCCATCAGGCAACAGGAGCGACTCGCGCTGGCGGGTCAGGGGATGGACCGCCTCGATGTCCCTGACCTCGAAGCGCCCGCGCCCCTGTCCCACGCCTTCCCGGCCCATGCCCCATACCCCGTGTATCACATAGGGGAGAAGCTCGCTCTGGTCCCCGAACAGGCTGATGCCGAAGCTGAACGTCTGCCCCGGTCGGTAGGTACGACGGTCGCCGGGCGGGGGTTGCAGGGCGAGCGGCGGGGGAGGGGTGTGGCCCCGCGCAGCGTCGGGGTTGCGCGGGGCCAGCAGGCGGCATACCGGACAGATCGCGGTGTGCGCCGGGGTCGGGTCCCGGTCGGGGCGCAGTGTGCAGGTATGCCGTCGGAGAACGTTGTACAGCGCTCCCCGCAACTGGCTGCCGGGCTGCGTCCCGAACTGCACCAGCGTGACAGGCTCAACCGTGAAGCGCAGGTGCGTGACAGAGAACCCTTCCATTTATCCCCCTCCCTCTCAGGCCGTCAGTCGCTCGTAGAGCGTGAACCCGCGTGCCGTCGCGCTCATACGGTAGGGCAGGACAACCGTCTTGAGCTGGCGTCCGTCCTCATAGTTGCCGACCTTCAGCCTGGTTTTGTCGTAGATGTCAGCGTGCGCGAAGGTCATCTTCGGGCCGCAGTCGTCGAGCAACTGCAGCAGTCCCGTTGGCTCGATCGCGCCCGGCGTGTCGGGGTTCAGCCAGACGAACCCGCCCGGCCACTCCCAGGGGAGATCGTCCGCTGTCTCGTACCCCATGAACTGCACGAAGCTGCCGCGCTTCCCCAGATAGTTGATCTGGCTGAAGAGCACCTCCCAGGGGAGCGGCGGATCGAGTGGCTCCGGCTCCTGCACGGCCAGCACGAGCGGCCCGCCGAAGTGGACGTACTCCCGGAAGGCGATGTTGGATTGCCAGACGGCGATCAGCCCTGTGTCCGTTGGCGTTTCTTTCCGGGGCCGCCGGATGCGCTGGAAAGTTCCGATCACCAGCAGCGCGTCCGGCAGGCGGATCGCCACCTCCAGATCGCGCAGGCGTGGGAACCACGCTTTACCCTGCTCCAGCCCGTACACGCGGATGGCTGCGTTCAGCAGAGCCATCTTGAAGGCGTAGGGCGTCGGCGTGACCAGCGTCTTCCCGCCGGCGGTTGTCGCGTTGGCCGGGCGCAGGCTGAAGAACGTCACCGGCTGGTACGTGGCAACATGCCACATAGTCCCACCCCCTTAAGCGGTCACCGTCGTGAGCGTGTACGGCGTGGTGCTCTCGATCAGGCCGCGCATGATCTCGGTCAGGCCCGCCATGTTCTCGAAGGGGTAAACGGCCACCGCGCCGTCCCCGTGCAGCGCGTTGAGCTGGTCGGCCACGCCCTGCAGTTCGTCGACGTATGTCGGGCTGAGCGGGCTGAGCGCGGGCGCGGGCAGCACGCCGTAGCTGACCGTCACCGCGCCGCTCACCTCGACGATGTGCGGCAACTGGGTGTTGCGCATTGCGCCGCCCGGCTCGATGAAGGCGTACAGCAGGCTTTCGAGCAGCGCCCGGTAGCGAGCCTCGCGCCTCTGCTGGTCGATCACGTAGGCCTGAGTGACATCGTTGTAGCCGATGCGGCAGGTCTCCAGGTGGCAGACCATCGCATAGACGCCGGACGAGGCCGGGCGGTGGAAGATGGCCTGCCCCAGGTTGCCCTCGCGCTCGTCTTTGTCGGTCGGCTTCTCGCGCCGGTCGGGCACGTACTTGACGTGGAAGTAGTCGTTGGTGCGGACGTGCTCCGGCAGTGCGACGATCCATCCGAACTCGGCGGTGCTCTTGCGCGGCGTGCTCAGGTTGCCCTCGGTGATCAGGTTTCCGAGCAGGTCGTCCATCGCGCAGGCCCCGATCAGGTAGTTCAGCACATCCTTCTGGGCACGCTTCTCCGTCTTGATCCACTCGCGGAAGTCCGGGTCTGC
>DRKO01000048.1 GCA_011051745.1 Chloroflexota bacterium
CAGGCGGCGTAGAGTTCCCCCGCCCCTTCGGTCAGGAACGCGAACGAGTTCACGACTACCTGCCAGACTGTATCCCAGGCCACCTCCCAGACCAGCACTTCCTCTGCCGAGAAAGCCTCGTCTCCGGCCTGCGGGAAGTCCCCCAGCGGGGAGAGGGCCACGGTGTAGAGCCTGTCGTTATACAGGATATAGGCCCGGCGTGCGCCGGGGTTGCCGGGCAGGCCCTCGACGACCTCCGCTGGACTGCCCCCGATGGTGGCTGGTGTGCGCGTCACCTCTGCATCCCCGATCTCGGTGCTGACGAGCGCCTCAAGCGGCTGACCACCGACGCTCTCCCCGACCTGCACCTCCAGCCGAACCGGTACGGGGGCGATGCCGGGGGCTTCCACGGCGCCGGAGAAGCTGACCCTGTCGGGGGCCATCTCCTCCAGCCGCAGCTCAATCGGGTACAGGAAGCAGTAACCGCCCTCCCGGTTGACGTAGGTCACCCGGTCGGCGGCCAGCGAAACGCAACTGGCCGGGATGCCCGGCGGGGGTGTGGCGGCAGGCGTGGGGGCTGCACGACCGGCTTCCTCGGACAGACGGAACGATGTGCTGAGGCCGTTGACGGTCAGGGTGTAGATTCCGGCGGGAAGCCCGCCCACTTCCAGAGGGATGATCTCCTCAAAAGGCGTCACCGCCTCCGTGCAGGCGGCATCCACCGGTCGGGTGGTATTGATCGTTATTGTGAAAGTGCGCCCGTCCCGGTTGACGGTGCTCCCGCTGATCGTGGTGCATCCATCGGGGAGCGTACCGCGTGCCACCACCTGCACGCGAATCTGCACTCCCTCCTCCACAACCTGAACCTCGACCTCCTCCACCGTCGCCAGCCCGCTGATCGTATTCTCCAGCTCGGCGGGCTGCTGCCCGGAGGGGCCGGTATCCCCGACCGGAGCGGCGGCCTCTCCCCCGGTTGCGGCTGGTTGCTCGCTGGCTCCGCTGCCGCAGCTGGTCATCGCGAGCGTACCCGCGACGAGTACCAGCAGGACGGGAATGCTTGCAAGGCGAACTCTGATCGTCACTGGTTTCTTCCCTTTTTGCTCACTTGTTGCGCTCCATGCAGGCCATGTGTGGCGCGGGGCCTGCTCCCGCCCATTATACCCCTTTCGGATGGCGGGCGGGGAACCCCGCTTCTCTCCGGCAAGCAAAAGGGGTAGCGTGGTGGGCTACCCCTTTTGCTTGAGGAGGAGGCAAGAACTCTGGAAGCGCTGGCTTTGGGTAAACGCTTACAACTGCTCTGGAGCGGAAGAACGTCGTTGGGATTTTCCGTTGTGCTCCACATTACCCCGCTGAGTATGCATTTTCAGGATAGCAGGCTGGCGGGGCGGCGGCAATGGGGAAAAACCCGCATTCGGTGGCCGGTCGCTTTTTATACAAATCTAACATGCCACTGATATAAATGTGATGTACAATGAATAGAATGGATATGGAAACCCGGCAGTACGAGAATCTGACAAGACGGGGTGGATAGGATACAATCAGCGAGCAATTACGCTGGGAGAAGGTACTATGCCGATCTACGCTTATGAGTGTAAAGAATGCGGCGTTCGCTTTGAGCGTCGCCAGAGCTTCAGCGATGAGCCTGTGAAGGTCTGCCCGGAGTGCGGCGGTGAAGTGCACCGCCTGATTCAGCCCGCAGGCATTATCTTCAAGGGGTCGGGCTTCTACGTGACCGACAATCGCGGCTCAAAGGCCAGCCTGACCGGTCGCAGCAAGAGCGAGAGCAAGGCCGGAAAAGCGGGCGGCGGATCGGAGTCCTCCGGCGGGACATCGGCTTCCTCCAGCCTGTCGAGCGACAACGACGACTGATCTCGCTGTTAACGCCCCTTTCACGGCGATCACCTGTCCGGCGGATGGGAGTATCGCCGTTTTTGATTCCGGTTGCGGGCGGTGATCCGCTTCCTCTTATCGCTGGATGGTGACCGCCAGGGCGTTGGGGCGATCCGGCGGGATTTCGCACCCGACCAGAGACCAGGTGGGGGGCATGCTTAACGTCTGGCAGAAGAACTCCGCCTCCGCCGGGTCAATCGGTCCCTGCCCGACGTAGGTAGCCGTCAACTGGACGGTCCCATCATCCAGCTCTGTGAACTCCGGATCGCCTTCCAGCTCTGTGCCGGGGGGCGGGTTCCAGTTCCGGATCGCCACGATGCCGTCCTGGGCCTGCGTTTCCACAATTGTCGGGCGGGTTAGCTGGTAGATGCCGAGGATGATCGCCCCCAGCCCGACCCCCAGGAAGATCACTACCACTGTCCAGTTCGGGCCTCGCCTGCGCCGACGTTGCCCCCCGCTCATCGTTACCTGACTCATGGTTCCTGTTTCTCCTCTGTGTGTCTGTCTCTCAGGAGTATAACGCACTTTGTGATCCGGTGCGGAAGGGGGGCTTCCTCCTGCCGGGTGGAGGGAATGATCTCCGGCGGGAACGTCCGGTCGGGCGACTGATCGCCTGATGATGGACCGTATGGACGCGAGTCTACGCCCCCTGTCCCTTTGCTGTCTGTGCTGATTCTGAGAGAGGCTTCGCCTGCCAGACTTTGATCAGGCTGACGATCAGCAGGATGAACCCCGCCGGCGTGACGATCAGCCAGACAACCTGATTGGTGTGCCAGCGCAGCCCCAGAGAGAACGCCAGGGTATACACGATGACCGCCGCCAGAGGGATCGCCAGCAACCCCGGGTAGCGCCGGAGCGGGGGAGGGGCCTTTGGCTCGTCCAGCAGGGAGCCTTCGTCCCCTCGTCGGCGGTTGCGTCGCAAAGG
>DRKO01000049.1 GCA_011051745.1 Chloroflexota bacterium
ACCAGTCGGTATCCACGCCGATCAGCATCGTGCCGGGGTTGTCCATCACTGCGGCAGCAGTCCCCAGCCCGACCGGCCCGGCCACCGGCATGATGATGTCCGCGCCTTCTGCGATCAGGTCCTCACCTGCGCGGCGGCCATCGTCAGTGGACTCGAAGTTCCCGACGAAGAAGTCCATGCCCAGCACTTCAACGTTGGTTCCGTGCTGCTCGTTGTAGTAGTTCACGCCTGCCTCATAGCCGACCATGAACTGAACGACCGGCGGAATCTCGATGCCACCGAAGGTTCCGACCTTGCCGCTCTGGGTCATGCCTGCCGACAGATATCCGGCCAGGAAGGTGGCCTCGTCAATGGCGAACGTCAGCCCCAGAACGTTGTCCAGCGGCGGATCGTAGGCGAAGTCCACGATAGCGAACTTGACATCGGGGTTCTGCTCGGCGAAGGTCTTGGTGTCATCGCCCAGCAGAAAGCCCACCGTGATGATCATGTCGTAGCCCTGATCAATGAACTGGGTGATGTTTGCAGCGTAGTCGGCCTGCTGCTGGGATTCCAGGTAGGCGATCTCAACGCCCAGTTCATCGCGGGCCAGCTCCAGGCCATGCCAGGAAGTGGCGTTGAAGGAGCGGTCGTCAATTCCGCCTAAGTCGGTGACCATACCGACGCGGAAGACCTCCTCGCCGCCTTCTTCCGCAGGGGCAGCCGCGCCTCCGCAGGCTGTAGCCAGCAGGGCAAAGAGGGCCAGTGCGAACACGACGATCATCAGCTTCTTACGCATAGATTCTCTCCTCCACGTGAATCGTTAGGATGAGCCAAAATGCGGAACGCATGCGTTCCCTCACAGTAAGCCCTTTGGATGTTAAAGTTGTGGCAGGGCTTGAGACAGATGGTTTGCCTTGAGGTTACCTCTGGATCGTCCCGCCTATCAACCTCCTCTCCCGTCCGTGTGATGGATAGCAGACATCTATCTTACCGACGATCCGGCTATGTCGCCATAATGTCGGTTGCTTTCGAGGAGCGGGACGATTCAGGAAGAATCGTCCTCCTCGCTGTCCAGATCGGAGCCCAGCGGTTCCCCGTCCGGTCCGAATACAACTCTGGGCTTGCTGCCGCCCTCATGGGGGCCGATCACCCCTCTTTCTTCCATCAGATCGATCAGGCGGGCCGCCCGCGTGTAGCCGATGCGCAGGTGACGCTGCAACAGCGAGATGGAGGCTTTCCCCATATCCCGCACCAGTTCGACCGCTTCGTCGAAGAGAGCGTCTGCCCCCTCCTCGTCGGTCTCAAAGAGTGGCTTCTGGGTGGCGCGGACGGCGGCGCTGGTGAACGTGTGGCTGGAGGCCGAGAGGGAGAGCATCGTTGCGGGCGGTGCGTTCTTGTTCTGCTCGCGCCAGTGCTCGACGATCTTCTGAATCTCCCGGTCGGAGACGAAAACGCCCTGCATACGGATCGGCAGAGGCGCGTCCGGAGCCTGGAACAGCATATCGCCCCGTCCCAGCAGCTTCTCCGCGCCGGGCATATCCAGGATCACGCGCGAGTCAACGCCGGTCGCGACGGCGAACGCGATACGGGCCGGGAAGTTGGCCTTGATCAGCCCGGTTACAACGTCCACACTGGGGCGCTGGGTGCTGATGATGATATGGATGCCCGTCGCGCGGGCCATCTGCGCCAGACGGGTGATCACGCGCTCGGTTTCGTCCGGGGCCAGCATCATCAGGTCGGCCAGTTCGTCCACGATCACCATGATGTACGGCATCTTCTCGCCGTCGGGGATCATGCCGCGCTCGACCCGCCCGTTGTAGTCGGAGATGTTGCGGGCCCCGGCCAGCGCAAAGTGCCGGTAGCGCTCGTCCATCTCGCGCTGGACCCACTTAAGCACGCCGACGATACGCTCCAGTTCGGTGACGACCGGCGACATCAGGTGAGGGATGCCGTTGTAATTGGTCAGTTCGACCCGCTTGGGGTCTACCATGATCATCTTTAGCTCGTCAGGTCGGCACGTCATCAGCATGGTGCAGATGATGCCGTTGATGCACACCGACTTGCCGGAGCCGGTCGTACCGGCGATCAGGAGGTGCGGCATGGCGGTCAGGTCAGCCACGACCGGGTTTCCTGAGACATCCTGCCCCAGCGCCAGCTTGAGCGGCGCGTTGAGGTTTCGGAATTCCGGCGTGTCCATCACGTCGCGCAGGCCCACGATGCTGGGTTCGGCGTTGGGCACTTCGATGCCCACGTACCCTTTCCCCGGCACAGGAGCCTCGATGCGGATCGAGGGCGCGGCCAGCGCCAGCGCCAGATCGTCGGCCAGTGCGCTGATCTTGCCCACTTTGACCTTGATCCGCTTACCGGCCCGCCCGTCCACGTAATCCGGTTCGACGCCAAACTGGGTGATAACCGGCCCGTGATTGACTTCAACGACCCGGCCCGGTGCTCCAAAGCTGGAGAGCGTCTGCTCGATGATCGCGGCCCGCTCTCGCAGTTCCTTGTCGCTGATCGTCTTCTCGACGGTCACCTCAAGGATATCTTCCATCCGGGGCAGCACCCACTCAGGCTCTTTCTTCTCCGGTTCCGGTGAAGAGACTCTGGGCGGGGTGGCCGCCGGAGCGGGTGAGGCAGCCGGTCTGGCCGCCGGGGGCTTTGCGGCGGGCTTTGGCGGCGCGGTCGGGCGGGGCGGTGCGCCGCCCGGTCTGGCCGTCGTCTGTCCTTTCACACCGGCCTGAGGCCCGGAGGCTTTCCCCTCACGGCGGGCCGGGGGAGCCTCGCCTCTGGCTTCCCCGT
This sequence comes from Chloroflexota bacterium, assembly GCA_011051745.1. Classification (GTDB taxonomy): domain Bacteria; phylum Chloroflexota; class Anaerolineae; order Aggregatilineales; family UBA3940; genus DRKO01. The sequence goes on from DRKO01000049.1 coordinate 2,776, forward strand.
CTCCGGCGGCCTTGGCCGGAGGGACTTTTCCCTCCGCGCGATTCTGTTCTGCGTCCCTGTCGGCGGGCGGCGATTCCTCCCTGTCAAGATCAATGGCGTTTTTGAGGATGTCCGGCTCGCCGGATGCCATATCGTCGAAGACGATGTCTTCGTCTTTCTCTTCCCCGGTCGCCTCTGCAGGCCCGGTGGAGGTTGACGGCTTGGGAGCCGGTCGCGACTGGCCGCCGATTGTGGCGGGTGGCGGCGGGCCGAACGTCCGGCCCGGCCTGTTACGCCTGCCGGGTTTCGAAGCAGGTCGCGGCGGGGCAGCCTGGCCCGGCGGGCCGCTGGTGGCCCCGCCGGGGGGAGCGCCCGGCTCAGGTTTCTCGTCTTCCTCGCCCTCATCCCGCTTCGGGGGGGCGCTGCCCTGGCGTGGCGGGCTGCCGGGGCGCGGCGGAGCTCCCGATCGGGGTGTGCCTGTGGCAGGCCCCCGTCCCTCCGCCGGTGATCCGGCCGTCCGGTCGGGTGATGTTGCGGGGCGCGTTCCGCCGGTCGGCGGGGCTCCGGGTGCTCGTGGGCCGGCGGCCCGCGATGTCGGCCCGCCGGTCGGCGAGGAGGGGCGTTCCCCTGCTCCGGGCGGCTTGCCGGGGCTGCCCGGTCGGCTTCCTGCCGGTCGCCCTGATGGAGTGGTCGGGCGTGGGGGCGGCGATGTGGTCGGCTTGCCCGTCTGGCCTCTCTCACCCGCTCCGGCGGACTGGCCGGGGCGAGGTGGCACGGTCAGCTTACCCGGTGAGGAGGGCCGCGCTCCCGGACGCCCGGAGGCAGCGGCTGTCGCTGCCGGAGCGGCGGTTGCAGGGGCCGGGGTTGCCCCGGTCGAATCGCCGGGCCTGCGGCCCGTCACAATCGAGGGGCGGCCGGGTAAGGGGGGTGGAGTTGCCTTTTCCTTCTCCGCTTCTTTCTTTCCTCTGGGCTTCCTGCCCTTCTTCCCCTTCTTGCCCTCCTCTTCCGCTTCTTCTTCCTCTTCCAGAGGAACCATCCGCCCGTCGCGGGTGCGCTTGTAAGCCGTCGCTTTGGCGGCTGAACGTCTGTCCCGAAGCCGCTCGTATCCTCTGGCCCCAAGCTGAACCACGTCTTTGATCGTCATGCGGGTAGCCATCAGGCTGCCCGCGAAGACGGCGACCAGCGCGATCACGAAGACCGCTGCGCCGCCCAGCAGGTTGTACAGCGTCACCTGAATAAAGGCCCCGACGAACCCGCCGCCCTGCCCGCAGCGTGCGATGTCATAACTGCTCAGGTAGGCGGTCTGCCGGACCCAGCCCTGCTCGATGAGTTCCTGCGGCTTGACCGGGCAGGCGATGGCCTCCTCCCATATCCTCTCAGGGTAGTAGCCGGGGCTGGCCGGATCGGCCAGCCGGGGGTTAACGTACACCACCGGCCCGTAGGGATGAGTCGCGGCTACAGTGGCGTGGACGAGGGTAAGCAGCCCCACAAATCCGAGCACTATTCCCGCGATGCGGATCGGGTCAACCGGCGGGAGTTGATCACCGAAGTGCCTCCAGATCAGCCAGACACCGATCGCCCCGATGCCGACGGGAACCAGATAAGCGCCCCAGCCGAACATCTGGAAAAGGAAGCGCAGCCAGGCGCGGGTCAGTGCGCCGGGTGAGCGCGAGAGGAAGCTCAGGACGGTGATAAGCGCTACGAGAATAAGCCCGATGCCGAGGATGTCCAGCTTGGTGTCAAGCGAGAGGAACGGCTCCGGCGCGGCGGGCTTCTTCGCCGTTTTCTTTTTCTTCTTGGTGGTTGCCTTGCCCAGCGTCTGGGTGGTGGGGCGTGGCCTGGCTGCCGCGCCCGTGCCGATCCCGCCGGGCATTGACGGTGCGCCTCCGGGCCGGGAGGGCGATCCGGTGCGACTGGCGGGGGCTCCGCCCGGACGGGCGGGCGAACCGGTACGGCTGCCGGAGATTCCGCCCGGTCGGGAGGGCGATCCGGTGCGACCGGCGGGGGCTCCACCCGGACGGGCGGGCGAACCGGTGCGGCTGCCGGAAATTCCGCCCGGTCGGGAGGGCGATCCGGTGCGACCGGCGGGGGCTCCACCCGGACGGGCAGGCGAGCCGGTACGGCTGCCGGAGATTCCGCCCGGACGGGAAGGCGATCCGGTGCGACCGGCGGGACTACCGCCCGGACGGGAAGGCGATCCGGTGCGACCGGCGGGACTACCACCCGGTCGTGGGGGCGACCCGGGCGCTCCGCCCCGCGGCGGCGACCCACCCCGTGTGCCGGGTAATCCACCGGAGCGTGGAGGCGTTCCGCCCG
>DRKO01000050.1 GCA_011051745.1 Chloroflexota bacterium
AGGAGAAAGACCTCACCCTGGCCTCCGCTACGCTCCGGCCCGTCCCTCTCCACCGGTGGAGAGGGACAGCGGAGACGCTTTGCGTCGGAGCAGGGGGAGGTTGAGAAGCTCTGCCAGACGCTACCCACGAAATTGAAATGCACCCTCGACTCAGAAGGGGTATCCGGGGGCGGGGCGATGGGGGATGACTCGCCGCTCCTCCCCGGCCATCAGCCACTGGCCCTCTGCCGCCGACTATCTTTCACACACTCAAGGTAGAGTTGCTGAATCTGGTCGGCGATGCGGGGCCAGGCGTACTCTCTCGCCCGCCGGATGGCGGCTGCGGACATCTCGCGGCGCAGGTCTTCGTTTTCGAGGAGGAGGCATATTTTCCCCGCCAGTTCCGCCGGATCGTTGGTGGGGACGTGGAAACCCGTCACGCCGTCCTGAATCAGATAGGCCAGCCCCCCCACCTCCGATGCGATGACGGGGGTTCCGCAGGCCGCCGCTTCCAGCGCCACCATGCCGAACGACTCATAATGCGAGGGCATAATGACGGCCTCGGCAGCCGAGTAGTAGTACTGCAACGTCTCCTGACTCTTTGACCCCAGGAAGGTGACCAGATCGTCCAGGCCAAGCGCCTCGCGCAGTTGCTTCAGACGCAGCATCTCGCGGTCGGGGGGCGACTCATCGCCGCTTGCCGCCCCTCCGATGATGGAGACGCACAGGTTCTCCACCAGATGAGGGGCCTCCTGTTTCAGGATCGAGATGGCCCGCATCAGCGTGTCAATCCCCTTCAGCGGCTCGATCCGCCCGACGAACAGCAGCATCCGCCCCGCTTCGGGAACGCCTATCTTGCGCAGTGCTTCCTGCTGGGGGATCGGGTGGAAGTGCTTCAGGTTGACGCCGGGGGGGATCACCCGGATACGGTGCATATCGGCGTCATACAGCCACAGCAGTTGGACGCGCTCCGCCGGTGTGGCCGCGACCAGATAATCCGCCTCTCGGATCAGGCGATCCTCGACCTCCAGCCGGAGTTCTGACTCGCGCTCCGCCTCGTCCTGGGCGATGCGGTTCTTCATGCGCCCCAGCGTGTGGAACATCTGGATGACGGGCACATGCCAGCTCTTGCGCAGTTCAAGGGCCGCCCATCCCGAAAGCCAGTAGTGACTGTGCAGCAGGTCATAGTGCAGCCCCTCCTCTCTGGCGAAGGCCTGCACGCCCTCCACAAACCGGGGCAGGTGAGGGTAGACCTCGGCGGTTGGGAGCGGCCTCTCCGGGCCGGTCGGGATGTGGATCACACGTGCCTTTTCGCCGAGAGCGCTGTCGTTGACGTGCGGCACGCAGGGGTCCTGAGAGCGCGTGAACACATCAACCCGGATGCCCCGCTCGCTCAGTTCCCGGCTGAGTTCGCGCACATAGACGTTCATCCCGCCGGTTTTTTTCCCTCCCAGAGTTGCCAGCGGGCAGGTATGCACGCTCAACATGGCAACGTGTAATGATCCCTCATTCACGGTCTGGCTTCCTGCCTAACGCCTGATAACGATGTTGTGAACCGTCGTCGTTTCGGCCCCCATCCGGTACTTGTAAGGCTCGTCCCCTCTCAGGAAGTCATAGTAGCGGAAGCCGCGCCGGATGGCGTCCTCGATGCTGTACGTGAGCAGAACCACGCCGGGGCTCAGCGGGGCGAAATCGGTGGAGTTCAACCCGGAGTTGTAAAGCATCATCCGATCGCCGTATGCGAACTGCCACAGAGCGGCGGCCCGCTCCCCGCCCACCGTCAGGAAGATCAGGTTCAGGCTCCCGTTCTCGAAAAACGTCCGCCCCATCTCCCGGAAAAAGGCCTCGTGACTGGGTTCCCGCAGAAAAGCGGCTTTCTCGGTCGTGCTCATCGCCATCAGGCCGAGGAAGGCCTCGATCTCGGCTTCCAGATCGTGCTCCGGCCCGACGATGTACCGGCCCACGCCCTGCTCCTCGGCCCGTCGCCGCTTCCGTCTGAGCTCGTGCCTCTGCTTCTTGCTCAGCGCGGCCAGATAGTCCTCGTAGCTCCCCGGCAGCCGGATCACCGGGCAGACATCCTGAACGCTGGTCTCGACCGTCAGCCCCCGGCTTTCGGCCAGTCGGGGGAGCAGGTTCAACGTGGGGGAATCCTGAGGGATGTTGCACAGATCGATCACCTCCCAGGCCGGAGCCTGATCGGACAGCATAAAATCGAGCAACGCGCTGAGTGCGGGCTCTTCCTGACCGGCCCGGACGAGGATATCCAGATAATCGCTGATGTCCACACACCCGACAATACGGACGGTCCGCACGCCGTCTTCCTCCCGGACGAAGAAGGGGGCGATCCCGGCAAGCACGTTCTCATCGTCGCGCAGGGTTATGATCGCCAGCTCGCCGGGATGGAGATGGGTCCACCAGATGCGTTGCCAGTCATGGCTCATGAAGAGATCGGCAGGCCGGGCGGGGTCGGGCAGGGTATCCCACTCACCGGACAGCGTTTCAAACACAGATGGAACGGTATACAGTTCGGCGTTCACAGGCCCTCGCTTGTCAGTGGGGGTTCAGGAGAGAAGGTGAATAGACGCTGTCGGGATTCTACCGGGCAGGAGGGGGGCTCTGCAACCTCAGGGGGCGTGCAGCATGCCGAAAGAGGGCGGGTTGTCGAAGAACAGTGTCCACCAGATGAGCCAGCTTGGGAGGGGAGGGCTCTCTTCCGGCGGGGCCGGGGTCACGGCCAGTTGTTCCTCCGGCCATTCGTAGAGGGGGATGACGAGCGTCTCCCCTTCGCGAACCATCTTCCCCTGATCGTGGGCCCAGTCCTCCACAAAAGCCGGGCTGCTGTAATAGCTCTTTGCTTCCTCCAGCGCCTGCTGTTCCTCCAGAAGCGCCTCGATCTCCGCTTCCAGTTGCCGCTCCTCGGCCAGCTTTTGCTGACCCTCAACGATGCGCTGGCTGAAGTCAATGATGAGTCGCCCTCCGACCATGAGCAGCGCAAGCAGGATGATCTGGGCATTGCTGAGCGGCAGGCGACGCGAACGCAGCCCGCGCGGGCGTTTCTCTCCCGCCCCGGAATCTGAAGGGCTGGGTTGGGTCGGCTGAGGGTCCATCATCCCCTCTCCGTCTCCCATCGGATAGAAAAAGCTGAGCCCTTTTCGCTCAGCTTTGGCGTGATGCCGAAGGTGGGATTCGAACCCACACGACCTTGCGGTCACTACGCCCTGAACGTAGCGCGTCTGCCTGTTCCGCCACTTCGGCTCTACTCGATATTGTACCTTCCGCGACCCATTTGTCAAGCGCGTTTTCGGGGGAAAAGTGGCCGGGGTCGGGGAGGGGCAACCCGCGTACCGGCCCTGTCTGTCCGGCGGTTTTGTGTTGCCTCTGAGGCGATCTCATGCTACCATTGTGAATATTGGTACGAAGTGGATGGTGTTACTCCAGTTGGGGCGCTCGCCCGCTCAGGGATGACGCCATCTTCAAACGAGGAAGGTTCCCGATAATGAAGCGTCTGCTGATTGCGATACTTCTGGCTTTTCTTGTCGGCCTGCTGGCGGGGTGTGGGGGCAGCGAAAAGGGGATTGTGATCGAGGATGCCTGGGTGCGGCCCTCCCCGATGACGGCAGGGAACGGCGCGGCCTATATGGTGATACGCAACACGGGCAGCGAAGACGATGCCCTGATCGCTGCCGATAGCGACATCGCCGGGGCGGTCGAGATTCACGAAACGATGATGATGGAAGGCGACATGATGGGGATGCAGCCGGTCGAGTCCATCCCCGTGCCTGCCGGTGGCAGCGTCACGCTGGAGCCGGGCGGGTATCACATCATGCTGATCGACATGAGAGAGCCGCTGGAGGCCGGGCAGACCGTGATGCTCACACTGACTTTCGAGAAGGCCGGGCCAATCGAAGTACAGGCCGAGGTGCGGGAGCAATAACATAGTGCAGGGAGGGCATTCGTAGCGAGGCCCTTAAATAAAAGACCCAGGAACACATGCTCCTGCCGGTGGCTCCCTGCGTCACCGGCAGGAGCGTTTATGCTGTGCTCTGTTCCGATAGGCAGGGAGGGCGGTTATCACGTAGAATGGGCGGGGGTAAGCGGCGTTTCAGGAGGGAATAGCATGGCGATGAAGACGGCCCTTGTGCTGAGCGGGGGCGGAGCGAAAGGGGCTTTTCAGGTCGGGGCGCTCAGGTATCTTCACGAACAGGGGTACACGTGGGACGTGATCGCGGGCGTCTCGGTGGGTGCGCTCAACGGCACGATGCTGGCGATGGATGCCTTCGACGAGCTGGAGGCGCTCTGGCGAACGGTCACCCCGGCGCAGGTGCTGACGGGCAGGATGAACATCTGGGCGCTGGTCAGGATGCTGTTCGGCGCACGCTCTATCTACGGCAACGAGCCGCTCTGGGAGATGATCATCGAGAAGGTCCGGCTGGAGAAAATCCGGGCCGATCTGCGGATCGGCGTCGTTTCGCTCCGAACGGGCCGGTACTTCGCCTTCAGGCCGGATGATTTCGTCAATGCCCCGCCGCCCGGCTTTGACGATCCTGAGCTGGCGTTCAAGCGGGCCATTCTGGCCTCAACGGCGATGCCCGTCATCTGGCCGCCGGTGGACATCCCACCCCTGTACAGTGCTATGGTGGATGGCGGGGTGCGGAACATCAGCCCGCTGGGGGATGTCCTCGACGCCGAACCGGACGAGGTGGTGGTGATCAATTGCAGCCCCGCCGAGCCGGGCGAGCTTGAAACACCGCCCCGGAACGTCCTCCAGATTGCGCTCCGCTCGCTGGAGGTCGCGCTGGATGAGATTTTCCACACCGACACGCGCGAGTTTCTGCGCATCAACCGGAATGTCAGGGAGGCGGCGGAGGCAGGCGTGACGCTCCACAACGAGAGTGGGAAGCCTTTCAAGTATTATCGTCACCTGATCATCCAGCCCGACGCTCCGCTGGACGATACACTCGACTTCTCCCGTCCGGCGATTATGCGCTCGCTCAGGGCGGGATACGCGAAGGCGAAGGAGGTGCTGGGGGCGCGGTAAAGTAAAAGAGAAACGCCTCCCGCATCGGGGAGGCGTTGTCGGTTTCAGGCCCGCTCTCAGGCGATTGCCGAGCCGAGGATGTGCGGGCTGACGATGGCGGGGGCTTCCACGCTCAGAGGGATGATCTCGACCTCGTGGAAGCCCGCCGCGCGGATGGCGTCGCCGGTGTTGCGTGTCAGGTGGCAGCCGTCGCCGACGGCTCGCCAGGCCGGGTTGATCAGGTGCTGGACGCGATAGGTGAATGTCGCGGGCGGGGCGGCGACGTGTTCCAGAAACAGGAAACGCCCGCCGGGGCGCAGCACACGCCGAATCTCGGCCAGCGCCCCGGGTTGGCTTTCCACCGAGCAGAGAACGTGCGTCGAGACGACCGTATCGAATGCCCCATCAGAAAACGGAAGCCGCTCGGCGCGTGCCTGAATGAGCCGGTATCCCTCGATGCCCATCTGCTCGGCGGTCTCCCGCAGGTATCGGAGCATGTAGGGGTTGATGTCGAGCAGGGTCAGGTGGACGCCGTTCGGATAGAGTGATAGGTTGCCGCCGTCCCCCGCCCCGATCTCCAGCACCTTCCCTCTCGCCTGTGCGAGAAGGGGGGCGCGGACCTCACGGGTGAAGGCGTCCTCCGGGTTCGGGCGGCCGGTGTCACTCAGAAAAGTGTGATACATCCATGCGAACAGGCGTTTACCGGGGCTCATTGTGCACGCTACCTGTGTAAGGGTCTCTGTCCCTGGCGTCGGGCGGTTACTTCACTTCGACTTCAACTTCAACTTCCACGGGTTCCTGCTCCCGGTGGCGCATCCCGTGCGTGACGTGCCGGTAGACATAGTACGCAAAGCCTGCCAGCAGGACGATGGCGATCGGGATGTCGAACGGGCGCATGATGGCCCGCAGTTCCTCCCAGCGCGAGCCGAAGTACCAGCCGCCAAGTGCCAGCGCCGCGCACCAGATGAACGACCCGATGAACGTCAGCGTGGTGAAGCTCCAGAAGCGAATCCGTGTGACCCCCGCCGGAAACGAGATGAACGTCCGCACAATCGGGAGCAGACGTGAGAGGAAGGCCGTCCAGTCTCCCCAGCGGTTGAACCATTTATCCGCTGTCTCGAGGTCGTGGGTGTTGACCATGATATACTTGCCGTACTTCTCGACCAGGGGGCGCCCGCCATAGTAGCCCAGCGCGTAGCTGAGCACACTCCCGATGGTGCAGCCAACCGCACCCCACAGGCCGCCCAGCAGCAGGGCTTCCAGCCAGGTTCCCCCCTGATCCTGAACGAGCAACCAGCCTGCGAGCGGCATGGTCACTTCGGAGGGGATAGGGATGTTGGCGCTTTCCAGCGCCATGATTACCACTACTCCAGCCCAATCAATGATCTGGAACAGGTTCGAGAGAAACTCGATGATCGCTTGTTCCCAGGCATGTGGCATAGTGTTGTTCTGTCTCCTCTTATATACAAAATTGTACGCCGGGCGCGGCAGTCGGGGCCTGTCGGTCTCGGCGTGTAGGAGGAGTATAGCAAACCGGTGGCCCCGTAGCAAAAGATGTAAAAGACGTGATGCTCAATCGCCCTCTTCAGGGAATCTGAACGATGCCAGAATCCGATCGAATATCCCGTTTTGCTGATACAGATCGCCCTCGTCAATCAGCGCCCAGCCGGTGTTCCCCCGACGCCACAGGGCCAGCGTCCCGTCGGGAGCGTCCAGCACATAGATCCAGTTGTTCCCGCTGCTCGCGTACTGGATGACTTCGACCTCAAGGCCGTTGATGGTTCTTTCTGAAACGTGCGCGTCCGCGACGAACGCTTCCCGGAACCGCTCGTAGGTCTCCTCAAAGGTCAGCGTGTCGCCGCCGACGTGATCCTCCCAGCAGGCCGAGAAGGTGATCAGCTTGATGGTGGAGGGAAAGAAGTGGTAGATCGCGGCGCATTCGATGCCGTTAGGCCCGACAAACGCCCAGTCCGCCGGATACTCCAGTCGGAAACCCTGGCCGCTGTAGCTCTGCCACTCTGCCGTGTCGGTGGGGCTGGGGGTAGGGGTGGGGGGCGGCTCTGTCGGTGGGGCGCTGGCGGTTGGCGCTGTGGTGGGGGTACTCTGTGGTGCAGGGGTGGTCGCCGGAGCAGGGAAGGAAGGTGTCGCCACCGGTGGGGCGCACGCGCTCAGGAGGAGTGCGCCCGAAAGGAGCACACCCGGAGGAAGCAATAGAAACGGGTTAAATGGCTGCCGCTGGCTCATTAATCCCTTCCCGTGTCTCTGAGCGGGTCTTTTCCGGCGGGGCGAATTATGGCCCCGTTCGGAGAATGGCGCTACTGTGCGTCGCCTTTGCGGACCTGATGGAAGGAGGAAGAGCGTGTCTCTGACGTTGCAGTATCTGGGGGTGGCAGGCTGGCATTTCCAGACGGGGCAGGCTGGCCTGCTGATCGATCCGTATGTGACTCGCCTCTCGGTGTGGCAGGTGCTCTTCGGACGTGCTGTACCGGATCGGGCGCTGATCCGGACGCATACGCCGCCCGCGGGCTGGATTCTGGTCACCCATCCCCACTACGATCATATCATGGACGTGCCGGAGGTTGCCCGCCTGACGGGTGCGCCGGTGTACGCCTCGTCGCAGGGTTGCCAGTTGCTGGGTGTTCTGGGTCTTCCTGCCTCGCAGGTTCACGCCGTCTGGCCCGGCGACCGGCTGACGCTGGGCGATTTTAAGGTGGAGGTCTGCGCCTCCCGGCATCGGATCATCTTCGGGCGCATCCCCTATCAGGGGCCGTTGCGCCCCGGTTTACGTCCCCCGCTGCGGGCGAGCGATTACCGGATTGACCGGCAGTTTTCGTTTCTGGTGCAGGCCGGGGGGCTGCGGGTGCTGGTTGCCAGCGGAATTGACGAGGAGCCGTCCGTCGAGGCGGACCTGTTGCTCGTCGGCGCGGACGCGACGCGCGAGCAACTGGCGGCGATCCTGAAGGGCGTGCGCCCCCGCCTCGTGATGCCCAACCACTGGGATGACATGTTCCGCCCGCTCTCCGCTCCTGTCGTCCCGATGCGTAAACCTCCGCGCCGCCTGTCGTTGCCGCTGAAGCGGATCGATCTGGAGGGCTTCGCCCGTCTGGTGAGGGAGCTTGCGCCGGGTGCAGAAGTGATCGTGCCGGAGCGTTTCCGCCCTTACCGTCTGGGCGATTTGCTGTAGGGCAGCCCTTTGCCTGCCCCACTTGTGGCGATCTGCTGGCCGCACTACAATCGAGTTGGACGTTTTAACGCCGCTACCCTGTTGAACCCTGAGGAGCCGCCGCTATGTGTGATACCGTTGTCGCCCCCGGCAGCGTCACCGCCGACGGGGTTACCCTCTTTGGCAAGAACTCGGATCGCGAGCCGAACGAGGCCCACCATCTGCTGCGCATCCCCGCCGCTGAGCACCCGCCGGGCAGCACCGTCAGATGCACCTACATAGAGATTCCCCAGGTTGAGAGGACGTATGAGGTGCTGCTCGCCAAACCCTTCTGGATATGGGGGGCGGAGATGGGGGCCAACGAGCACGGCCTCGTGATCGGAAACGAGGCCGTCTTTACGAAAGTCCCCTGCGACAGAACCCCCGGCCTGATCGGGATGGACTTCCTCCGGCTGGCGCTGGAGCGTGCCCGGACGGCCCGCGAGGCGGTGGATGTGATCACCTCTCTCTTGGAGAAGTACGGACAGGGTGGGAATTGCGGCTTCACACACGAGTTTTACTACCACAACAGCTTCCTGATCGCCGACCCCGCCGATGCCTGGGTGCTGGAGACCGCCGGGAGGCAGTGGGCCGCCGTGCAGGTGAAGGACATTCGCACCATCTCAAACGGCCTCACCATCGGCAGCGAGTGGGACCTGGCCTCGGACGATCTGGTGAGCTACGCCGTCGAGCGGGGCTGGTGCAAAGGGCGGGATGACTTCCACTTCGCCCGCTGTTACTCCGATTTCCTGTACACGACCTTCAGCCGCTCGAAGGATCGCCAGTGCCGCACGACCGATCTGCTCTCCGCGCAGCGGGGAGCCATCACGGTGGAAACGATCATCGCCCTGCTGCGTGATCACGGGCCAGGGGCCGGGCCGGACTGGTCACCGGCTTACGGCCTTGCCCATCGGCAGATCTGCCAGCATGCCGGTTTCGGCCCCATCCGGGGCGACCAGACGACCGGCTCGATGGTCTCCCACCTCGCCCCGGATGTGCAGACGCATTTCCTCACCGGTACGGCTGCGCCCTGTACGAGCATTTTCAAGCCTGTGTGGCTGGGCGCTCATCTGCCCGGAACCGGCCCGGAGCCGGATGGCACATACGACCGCGCCTCGCTCTTCTGGCAGCACGAGGTGCTGCACCGCGCCACCCTGCGCGATTATGCCGCCCGCATCAGGCTGTATAAAGACGAGCGGGACGCGCTGGAGCAGGAATTCATCGCAGGGGCGCTCTCCCGCCGCACCGCTCCTCTGGAGGAGCGTCTGGCTTTCTCGGTGGGGTGCTTCACCCGGACGGAGGACGCCGAGGCGGAGTGGACGGCGCGGGTGCTGGCGGCGGGTGGGCCGGTGCGTCAGGGGCCGCTCTACAGGCTGGCGTGGCGTGGGCACAACCGCGCCGCCCGGATGCCCGATCTCCGGTAGGGGGATGTGTACTTCCGCTCACACCTCCGACACAGATACCGCTGGCTTCCCGCCGAAGTGCAGCCAGCTTTGACCTGCCGCTCTGTACTCTGACAATGTGGACAGCTCACCATGCATCAATACCCGCATACTTATCCACCCCCGGGCCGTATGATTCATGTCTTTGTGGGAACGAAAGCCCAGCTTATAAAAATGGCTCCTCTCATGCACGAGCTGGAGAGACGAAATGTTCCTTACCGCTTCATAAACGCCGGGCAGCACGCCGCCACAATTGCAACCCTGCTCGCTCAGTTTGATCTACGCCCGCCGGATGTGACCCTCTTTAGCAGCGCAGGGAATATCAGTTCCCTGAGAGAAGGGTTTGCCTGGTTATTTCGTCTTCTCTGGCAGGCACTTATCCACCCCGCTCAAACGCGGCAGATGGTCTTTGGGGGATATGGAGGGCTCTGTTTTATCCATGGTGACACCGCGACAACGCTTATCTCGCTGATCATGGCTCGGAGAGCAGGTCTATCCGTCGCGCACGTGGAATCTGGACTGCGTAGCTTCAACATCTTCAGCCCTTTTCCAGAAGAGTTGATTCGCCTGATCGCCATGCGCTTCTCCGATCTGCTTTTCGCACCCAATGAATGGGCATACCAGAATCTTCAGAAAATGAAGATACGGGGCAAAGCCGTTCTGGCAGGTGGGAATACGATTATTGATGCCCTTGCATATGCCCAGAAAAAAGCGTCACAGGAAGGCTTATCATTCGCTCTTCCCGGTCATCGCTATGCCGTCATGAGCATTCATCGCTTTGAGACAATCCGCGTCAGACGGCGGCTAAACAGAGTGGTTCAGCTGGCCTGCTCAGTTGCAGAACGCCTTCCCCTGAAGTTCATCCTGCATAAACCTACAGCTCACTATCTGCAGAAATTCGGGTTGCTGCGAGCGCTCAGGGACACGCCCCGCATAGAACTGCTGGACCTCCAGCCCTATCTACTGTTCGTGCAGATGCTGAAAAGCGCGGAGTTTGTGATCACGGATGGAGGATCCATCCAGGAAGAGACAGCCGTTCTGGGAACTCCTTGCCTGATTCTGCGAACCAGGACAGAACGGAGAGACGGTCTGGGGAGAAATGCCCTGCTGGCAGGAACGAACGAGGAAGTCATCGAATCTTTTCTTGAGAATTTTGCCGCTTATCGTTTCCCGCCTCTCTATACCCGGCGAGAAGGAGCAGCAACTCCATCTGCAAGCATTGTGACGGAAGCTCTGAGGTGGCTGGACCGGTGAGAGAGCAGCATAAATTCGCATCCCTCCTTTCCTGATCATCCCCGGCAACCGGGTTCCTTTCTTTCAGGTGAGGGGAGAGGTCAATGACAACGAGCAATAATTGCCTCTGTGAAAAATGTTTCTCAATTATTGTACCTGTATACAACGGTGCGGAGACACTTGCCCGTTGCCTGAAGCCGCTTGTTGAGCAGGACTATCCCGAAGAGTGCTACGAAGTCATCGTTGTGGACGACGGGTCGACTGATAGAACGTCCGAAATAGCCCGCTCCTTCCCGGTTCGCCTGATCGGTCTGGAGACAAACCGGGGACGTGTAGTTGCACGCAACACCGGCGCGCGCGCAGCCAGGTTTGATGCGTTGCTGTTCGTTGACAGTCGAGTCATCTTTCCGACAGATGGCCTGCGTCGCCTGGCTGAGATCCCCCATCTACCGCAGGTGTTCTGGGTTTATACCCGGGGCGAGGGATGGGGATGGTTTAATCGCCTCTTCTCCCTGATCCGGCGACGCTATTACCGGCCCCGGGAGCCCCTCACGCCTGAAGAGGCATCCCGGCGAGAGAACTTCTATCTAACGCCAGAGAACTTTCGGAGAGCAGCGAAAGGGACAACCGCGTTTGCCTGCCCGCGTGGCCTCTGGCTCGTCTGCCAGCCGGAAGAGCAAACAAGACATACACATGACGATACTCTGATCCTGGAGAAGATCGTGCAGCACACGCCCATCCTGAGGCGTTACGATCTCTATGTAACCTACTTACAACGCGAACGCCTGAAGGATGCTGTTGTTCATCTCTTCGGACGGGGGCCTCGGTTCGCATCCTATTATCTCTGTCCGGGCGGAGCTTTCTACAGAATATGGCTGGCTGCCCTGGCCCTTGTAGCAGTCTGCCTTATCGGTTTGACGCTTCTGGCCTTCCGATTTGGGCCGGTCAGCGCCCTGGCAGCTACAGCAGGGGTAGCATTCTTTCTTCTCATGGCCTCTGCACTCTATCTGGCCGAGCGTCCTTCTGATGTAGCTATAGTGATATTAATATTACCGCTGGTTCTTGGTGCATTTGGAATGGGAGTCCTGTGGGGTAAGTTGTTGCTTCTCATCGGTATCCCGGTAGGGAGGCCTGTCGCCCGCTGAGCGGTACGGGGTCGGGCCGGATCAGCGCTCGCCGGGCGGCGGTGTGGAGCGGGGCCTGCGCCGGTAAACGCGCGAGATGGTCGAGAAGGCGGTAGGCGTCAGCGGGCCGTCGAGGGGCAGCCTGCCCAGTGATGAGGCAGGCATGGCCTGAGGCAGGGGGCGATAAACGGCGTCCTCCGCCTTCACGTCCCAGCGCGAGAGGAGCACGCTCACCAGCAGAACGGCCACTCCGAGCCACTGCTGGAGCACCATTCGCTCGCCCAGCCAGGTGAACGCCGCCAGCAGCGTGACGCCGATCTCGGCCACGTTCAGCAGGATCGTTTGCAGGGAGCCGAGGTTCCGCACACCCGCGAAGAGCGTCACCCGTGAAAGGGCTGTGACGGTGGTCAGCCCCAGGATGAACCACCACCCCTGCGGCACGGCGGGTTGCCAGGGCAGGGCGAACACCCCGCCGTAGGCCAGACGGGCGAGCAGGACGGTGACGCCCATCCACGTCAGGGCGTAGAGCGTCATCGTTGGGGCGGGCATCTCGAACATCACGCGCTGGCTCAGGACGACGTGCAGGGCATACATGAACGCGCCGCCGATCATCAGCCCGACGCCTGTCCAGTGGATGTTTCCGCTCGCCCCCTTGACGCCGGTCAGCAGGTAGACGGCGATCAGGGCCAGCACGGCCCGCAGGATGCTCATCGCGGAGACCCGTTGCCCGTAGATGCGCGTTAAGAGCATGACGAAGATAACATAGAGCATGTTCAGGAGCTGGGCCAGTGAGGCGTCATCGAGCAGCAGCAGCCCGTTGTAGTAGAGCAGCGATCCCAGCCCGTTAACCACGCCGACCGCTATCGTGCCGATCAGTCCGGCCATGAAGATATACACAAATTGCCGGAAGAATAGCAGATAGATCACCCAGAGCAGCAGGGCGGCCAGGCAGGTGCGGAGCGCGGTCAGGGTATAGGGGTCAATGCCGGAGCGGATCGCCAGCTTGCCGAACACCGGGGCCATCCCCATAAAAAGCGGTGTTAGCAGGGCGGCGACCATTCCGGCCCTCTGCTGCTTGCTCTGGCCCACGCGCTATCTCTCCCCACGTCCTGTGGCCTGTGCGGCGGCCTGCTGGAGCCGTCTGCCCCTCAGCCTAATCTGTTAAGCAGGTCCTCGAGCACGGTCTCATCTATAAAGGAGCCTTTTTGCAGCAATCCCTCTACCTGCGTGCTCAGTCGCCGTCGCTCCTCGGCGGTCAGGTCTTTGGCCGTCACGACGATGACCGGAACGTTGCTCAAAGCCTGATCTTTCTTAAGGCGGTCCAGCACCCCGAAGCCGTCCACGCCGGGCATCATCAGGTCGAGGACGATCAGATCGGGCCGCGTGCGCCGCACCATCTCGAGGCCCGCTCGCCCGTCAGACGCCTGAAAAACCTCTTTGACGCCGTGCGCCCGCAGGATGCGCTTCATCAACTGGGCTGCCGCCGGATCGTCCTCGATCACGAGCACCCGGTTGATGTTTCTGTCCACCGCCTCGAGGGCGGTCAGCAGGCCCTCACGCGGGATGTCGGCCCTGGCGGCGGGTCGCACGTCCACATCGCGGCCCAGGTCTCCGCCGAGGATGTGTTTCTCGACCGGAAAAGTGTGTCCGGTGCAGTTGATGACCACGATCTCATCCGGATCGATCGCCTTCTGCCGCACCAGCTTGAACAGACCGGCGAAGGCGAGCGCGGTCGCCGGTTCGACCGACAGCCCCTCGAGGCGGGCGATTGTCTTCAGGGCGCGGTAGGCTTCCTCGTCGCTGACCGATTCGAACGCGCCGCCGTGCTCCAGAACGTCCTGCCGGAGCAGCTTGTAGGCGATGCCCGGTACATCGGTTGCGACGGTCGCGATGCGGGTCTGGGGGTTCAGAATGGGGGAAGCCTCCTCTTCCCCGGCATGGAAGGAGCGTACCATCGGGTCGCAGCCGGAGGACTGGATGTTGCCCAGCTTGGGCAGCCCCTCGGAGAGGCCGAACGCCTCCAGTTCGCGAAACGCCTTCATAATGCCGACCGGCCCCAGTCCGCCGCTGACGGCCTGAATATACCAGTCGGGTGTGCGCCAGGGAGCGCCGCCGGGGGAAGGTCCGTATATCTCCCCCAGTTGTTCGGCGATCTCAAAGGCGATGGTCTTCATGCTCTCTTTGGCCGCGATGCTTCGGATGCCCCGGTCAACGAACAGCCCTTTGCTCTTGGCGAAGCGGGCCGCCACCTGCTTCACCTGATTGTACGTGCCCGTCACCTTGATGAGTTCGGTCCCGTAGATCGTGACCTCCCGCATCTTCTCCGGCGGAACGCTGCTGATGATAAACGCCCACAGCTTGATACCGGCGCGGGCCGCGTAGGCGGAGTATGCGATTGCCACGTTGCCCGTGCTGGCGATCACCGCCTCATTGATGCCCATCTCCCGCATGGTCGAGATCGCCAGCGAAGCCTGCCTGTCCTTGAACGAGCCGGTCGGCCCCTGCCGCTCGTCCTTGATGTACAGGTGCTTCAGGCCCAGCATGGCCCCCAGGTTCTGGGAGTGGATTAACGGCGTGCCGCCCTCGCCCATCGAGACGATGTTTACATCGTTGTGGAGGGGCAGGAGTTCGCGGAAACGCCACATTGTGCCGGGGCGTCCCTTGAGTGCCTCCGGCCAGGGGAGGTCGCCCTCGATCTCGTAGCGGGCATTCAGATAGGTATGTCCGCAGGCCGGGCACTCGATCATGGGGTGGGTGTATTCTTCCTCGTACTGGCAGGCAGGGCAGAAGATTTTGATCCGGACGGGTTTCATAGGGGGTTGTTCTCTCCGATGGCAGGGTCAGGAGTGCGGGGGCACGCCCGCACTCCTGTAAACAGTCCGTTGTCGCTCAGGCCGAGAGTTCGGCCAGCAGGTCCAGCAGGGCGCTTATCGGCTGCCCGTCTCCACGGGGAGCCTTGACAAGGTAACGGGTGCAGGTGTTCCCCAGCGCGGCCAGCTCCTCGCTGGAGAGCGCCCGTTTCGTCAGGAGGATGACCGGCAGGGTCTGGAACTCCTCCTGTGAGCGCAGGGCAAGCAGGAGACCGTATCCGTCCATGTCTGGCAGATCGGCGTCGAGGAGCATGACGCTTGGCAGCCCGTCCTGAAGAATCTGGAGGCTCTCGTAGCCTGTCAGGGCGATCTGGATGGTGCAGTCGAGCTCGTTGCTCAGCGCCTCCTGCAGAACCCTGCGATACTCCGGCTGCCCGCTCACGATCAGGATGGTTTGCCTCTCCGGCTCCTCCTGCTCGTCCGTTTGTCCGGTCGGATATTCGGCCAGCACGTCCCGCAGGACGCCTAACAGATCATCCTCGATGATGGGCTTGGTCAGGTATCCGGCTGCTCCGACCTCTTCGGCACGCTGCCGCTGATCCTCGATGCTGCAGATGACGATCGGGATGTCGTCTGTATCCTCAGCCGTGCGGAGGTCGTCAATCGCCTGCCAGCCATCCCGCCCCGGCAGGTTCAGGTCGAGCAGGATCGCGGAGGGGCGCACCCGGCGGACGTGGTGGAGCAGGTCGTTGGCGTTCTTCAGCGCGACGAAGGCGTAGCCCTCCTTCTCCAGATAGCGCCGGTAGAGGTCCAGAACGCCCGGCTCGTCGTCAACCGCCAGCACGATGGGCCGCCCGTCGTCATAGGCCGGGCTGGCGTATACTTCGGCGTCTGTGTCCTCCGGCGGGTGGAGCGGGATGGTGAAGCTGAACGTGGACCCCACGCCGGGCTCGCTCTCAACCCACATGCGCCCGCCGTGCATTTCGACGAACTCTCTGGAGATGGCAAGCCCCAGCCCCGTCCCGCCGACCTGTCGCGTTGTCGAGCCGTCCACCTGACGGAAGGCCTCGAAGAGCTTATCCATGTCCTCTTTGGCGATGCCGATGCCGGTGTCGCTCACGTCCACCTGAACGCGCGGCGGCTCGCCGGTCAGGGGATCGTAGTCTTTCCGCTCCACCCGAACGGTGATGCTGCCCTCATGGGTGAACTTGGCGGCGTTCGAGACCAGGTTCAGCAATATCTGGCGCAGTCGGACGGGGTCTCCGTAGACCATCGGCAGGCCCGGCTCCACTTCCTTGAAAATCTGGATCGGTTTGTCCTTGACGAGGCCCCGACCGGTCGCGATCACGGTGTCTACGATGTCCTCCAGATTGACGTATTCGGGCTGGATTTCCATCTTGCCAGCCTCGATCTTGGACATGTCGAGGATGTTGTTGATCAGCCCCAGAAGGTGCTGCCCGCTCTGGTGGATGGTCGTCAGGTCCTGTGTCTGGAGATCGTTCAGCGGGCCGTCAATGCCTTTCAGCATCACCCGTGAGAAGCCGATGATCGAGTTGAGGGGCGTCCGCAGCTCATGGCTCATGTTTGCCAGGAACTGGCTCTTGAGCTGATCCAGCTCGCGGAGCTGTTCATTGGCCCGCGTGACCTCCTCCAGCAGGCGGGCGTTCTGGATCACGGCGTTCAGCGTGCCGGAGGCCGCTTCCAGCAGGCGCAACTCTCGCTCGCCAAAGGCGTTCGGGCGGGTGCTCTCGATTGCCAGCACGCCGCTGAACTGGCCTCCGGCCTGCAGAGGAACCAGGACCGCCGAACGGGTGCGTCCCTCGGCGCTGGCCGCCTCTTCGTGCTGGATGGTGTCGTGGATGATGAGCGGCTCGCCGCGAGCCGCGACCGTGCCGACCAGCCCCTTGCCCCAGGGCACTGGCTCCTGTCGGGCGATGACCTCGCGCCCGTAGCCTACGGCGGCGTATGGCTCCAGCACGCTGGCCTCGATGTTCGCCAGGTAGATGATGGCCGATTCGACCCCTCCGATCTCGTCCTGCACGATCTCGACGACGTTGCTCAGCGCCTCGTCCAGCTCGGTGGAGGAGACGGCGGCCCTCGTCACGTTGAACAGGAAGCCCAGTTCGTCGGCCCGGCGCTGGGCTTCTTCCAGCAGCTCGGCGTTGCGAATCTTGACCGCAATATAGGCAGCCAGCGTGCTCAACTGCCGGATGTGGGCCTCGGTGAAGGCGTTCTCCTTCTCCATGTCCTGGATGCTGATCACGCCGATGGCCTCGTTCCCCAGCATCAGGGGCACGATCAGGAGGCTCTTGGGGACGGCTCCCACCAGCTTCGCGCCCATCTGCTCGGCCTTCTCCATCGCGTTCTCGTTGATGAGCAGCACTTTCTTGCTCTGGAGGACGTGGCTGGTCAGCCCCTCGCCCAGCGGGAAAGGCTCCGGCGATTCGATGCGCTCTCCGCCCTCGATGAAGATCGGCAGGTGGATGATGTTCGACCTGTCTATGAGGCCCAGATAGCCATGCCGTGCGCCGAAGGTCCTCATAAGCTGGGCCGTGACGACGTCGTAAAGCTCCTCCAGCGTGTCGGCCCGTGAGACGGACTGGGCCACCAGGTTGATGGTCGTCAGTTCTGCGACGCGCTCCTGAATCTCCTGGAATAGCTGGACGTTCTCAAGCGTGACGGCGATCTGGTCGGCCAGCGAGCGCAGGATCGCCTGCGCCTCCGGGTCAAATGCGTTGGGCTGGACGCTCTGCACGTCCAGTGCACCGATCACGCGGTCGCCCGTCCTGAGGGGGAGGGCCATCTCGGCCCGCGTGTCGGGCAGCAGTTCGTTGCGGCGGTGGACGGGGTCTGTGTCGGTGTCATGGGCGATCACGGGTTCGCCGCGTGCCGTCACCTGCCCGATCACCGATTGCGAGCCGACGGCTAGCTTGTGCCCTCGCCTCAGCAGCTCTTGCCCGACCTCGCCCGTGCTGGCCTTCAGGACGGCCCACTCTCCGGCTTCGTCAAGCAGGAATATCTGAACGTGGTAGTAACCGAAGGCGTCGCTGATCTGCTGGACGACGAGCGGCAGCAGGATGTCAATGTTCAGGATCGAGGAAGCGGTGCGGGTCACCTCGTTGGTCGCCTGAAGCCGTCGGGCCCGGATCTGCGTCTGCTCGAAGAGCCGCAGCCCTTCCAGGGCCGTTGTGGCCTGCTGGGTGACCGTTTGCAGGAAGCGGATGTCGGCCTCTGTGAAGGCCTCCGG
>DRKO01000051.1 GCA_011051745.1 Chloroflexota bacterium
AATATCTGGACGTGGTAGTAACCGAAGGCGTCGCTGATCTGCTGGACGACGAGCGGCAGCAGGATGTCAATGTTCAGGATCGAGGAGGCGGTGCGGGTCACCTCGTTGGTTGCCTGAAGCCGTCGGGCCCGGATCTGTGTCTGCTCGAAGAGCCGCAGCCCTTCCAGGGCCGTTGTGGCCTGCTGGGTGACCGTTTGCAGGAAGCGGATGTCGGCCTCTGTGAAGGCCTCCGGCTCGCTCGCGCTGTGCATGATCAGCCAGCCCAGCGTTTGCTGGCCGGTCACCGGCGTGAGGGCGAAGATCGCCAGCGATTGAACCTCCATTTGCAGGAGGTCTTCTTTCAGGGTCGGTTCAAGCGGTGCGGTCTCAACATGGTTGATCTCTATCTCGCCCACCGGCAGGTTCTCCAGATAGTTCACCAGCGGGTGAGCGCCGATCTCCAGTTGCTCCGGCAGGTCACGGAGGGGGTCGTCTTCTCTCCGGCACCATGCCCCGGCCACTCGTATCCAGCGGGTGATCTCCCCCTCAACCGGGTTGTCAACCAGCAGGAGGAAGACGCGATCAACCGTCGGAAGGGCGGCGATTTCCAGCAGGCTCTCGGCCAGTTCCTCGATGGAGTTGGCCGAGGCGATGCTCTGGGTGGCCCGGTAAAGCCGGTTCGTCTCCCGCAGCGAGAGCTGGGTCTGCTCAAACAGGCGGGCGTTCTCCAGTGCCAGCGCCACGCGGTCCAGCACCTGGCTGACCAGTTCCTCGGCTTCCTCCGGCAGGCTCTGCCCTTCGGGTAGCTGGGCCTCTAACTGGCCGATGATCTCGCCGCGCAGCGAGATCGGCAGGCGCAGCCCCTTACCGTTCTCCCCCTCGCCGGTGGGAGCCCCTTCCAGAGGCCTGACCTCGCTCAGATCGTAGCGGAAACCGAGCGGCCCCGTTCCTCTGCGTTGCTGTTGCAGGTAAGAATCCCACCCGTCCCGCGTGAGAGTCTGGGTAAGCTGCACCGACGCGGAGAGCAGGCTTTCCTTCTCGCGGAACAACTGGGCGTTGCGGATCGCAACCGCTAGCTGGTCGGCGATTGTCTGGAGGGCGGAGATCGTCGGCTCATCGAATACGTTCGGGTTGGTGGACTGGATGTCCAGCGCCCCGATGATCTGCTCACCCAGCCGCAGGGGGACGGCCAGCTCGGCGCGGGTCTCCGGCAGGAGCGGGTTCGGTCTCCAGTATTCGGCGTGTTCGGTGTCGGAGGCCAGCACCGGCTCGCCGCGTGCCGTCACCTGCCCGATCACCGAGTGGGAGCCGACCGCCAGCTTGTGCCCACGGGCCAGCAGCTCACGCCCCACCGCTCCCGTGCTGGCCCGCAGGACGGCGTACTGATGCAGGTCGTCCATCAGGAAAATCTGGACGTGGTAATGTCCGAGCTGATCACGGATCATCTCAACTGTGGTGTTCAGCAGGCGGTCAAGATCGGTCTCGGCGGCGATGATGCGTCCCATCCGGGCCGTGATCTCGAGCTGGCGTGTGCGGGCTTTCAGAATCTCTTCCTGATGTTCGAGCAACGTCCGGAGGCGATCCGTCAGCGAGTTGAAGGATCGGGCGACCTGATCGAACTCCAGAACGTTCATCTCCGGGACGTGGAGGGTGAGGTCTCCCTGTGCGACGCGGGTCACCATCTTGTTGAGGTCCTCGAGCTGGCCGCTCATCCGCCGTGCGATGGTGATCCCGACCACCAGAGCGAAGGCGGTTGTCAGGGCCCCTGCCACGAGGTTGAATCCGAGCAGGGCGCGGCTGTCCGCCAGTGCTTCTTCCAGGTCCTGTTTGACGATCAGGGCCATGCCCGGCGGCTCGATCCAGCGATAGGCCCCGATCACCCGCTTCCCCCGGTAGTCCTTCCACACGCCGGTTCCGTCTTCGCCGTTCAGAACCGTTGTGACGATCTCCCCCGTCGCCAGCGGGGTGTCGGTCGGATAGCGGGGTGGGGTGACGTATTGCTGCCCTTCTCGAACCAGATAAAACTCCCCCGTCTCGCCCGGCGGCGGGAGATGGTACAGCGTTTCCTGCAGGGCGGCCTGGGATGTCCGCCCGCTCAGAACCCCCACCAGATCGCCCCCCTCGTTGTGGATGGCGATTGCGAAGTAGAGGCTCTCCTGCCCGTCGAAGGGGTCGCGCAGCGGCCCGCTCACCGTCACCGTGCCGGGGGAGGCCTCGATGGCGGCCCGGAACCAGGGCTCGCTGCTCAGGTCGCGGTTGAGAAGCTGGAACTCGCTGCTCCCCCGCACCACTCCCTCGAGGTCCAGCACGTCCAGCCGGTCGAAGGGGTTCCCCCCTGTGATCCCCCGTGCGTAGTTGGCGAACTCCTGGCGGGCGATGGCGTATTCGGTCGCGCCGGTTCCCGCCTCACTTCCGCCCGCGAGCATGAAAATCACAGGCCCGATCCGGGTATCCCGCACGCTGTTGAGAAGGCTGTCCTGCGTGCTTTCCACCCAGGACTGGACGGTCTGAACCTGCAAATCTGCGATCTCGCTGAGTTGCTTCGTGACCCGTTCCTGCTCACGGGTGGCCTGATGCAGGGCGGCCAGAGTCGTGAAAATGGCTGCCGGGGTTACGATCAGCGCCAGAATGACTATCGGCAGCCTGCGCCGCAGACTGCGCGGCCTTCTCCGTCGCCTGGAGGGGCTTTTACTGCTCATCGCTCTCACCCGTCATATTTCCCGGCCGTAGCTGCACGCTCGTTTGAGGGGCACGCAGCACACGGCCTAACTCCTGCACCGTCGTTTGCAGAATGTGGTTAATATCTGTCGAGCCGACGATCTTGGCCGTAATCTCGTTGACGATCTGCTCATATTCGGCGCGGCGGGCCGTCTGCTCGACCAGCCGGAGGTTTTCCAGCGTCAGCCCGACGCGGTCAATCACCGCCTCGATCAGCGTCAGATCGTCTTCCGTCAGGTTCCGGAGGCTCTCGCCTCCGAAGCCGAACGCCCCGATCACCTCGCCGCGCACCCGGATCGGGATGGCGAGGTTGATCTCGTTGTCCCCGTCCTCCAGCGTGATGATGCGCCCGCTCCGGATCGCTTCGCGCAGGGGTTCGGGGGTGTGGGCCTCGCCGCGTGGTTCGACGCCCGCCTCATCCAGATGGTAGCTCAGCGGGGCGTCTGGGTCGCGGATTTCCTGATAAGCACGCCAGGCCTGAGTTGTGATCTGGTGCTCCAGAGCCTCGATGCGGGCCATTGCCTCATCCAGTTGACTGTACAGCCGGGCGTTCTCCAGGGCGGTCGCCAGTTGGTCGGCGATGATCTGGAAAACGGCCACGTCGTCCTCGTCGAAGGCGTTGGGGGCCACGCTCTGAACGTCCAGCGCGCCGATGATCCGGTCGCCGATGCGCAGCGGAATCGCCATCTCGGAGCGGGTGTCGGGCAGTAACTCATTACGCCGGTGCACTGCGCTGGTGCTTGTGTCGAGCGCGATCACCGGCTCGCCCAGCGCCGTCACCTGCCCGATCACCGACTGCGAGCCGACGGGCAGCGAGTGTTGCCTGAGGAGCAGTTCACGTCCAGCCCGCCCCGTGCTGGCGACCAGCCGCGCGTTTTCCCCTTTCTCGTCTACCAGAAACACCTGCGCGTGGTAGAAGCCGAACCGTTGCCGGATCAGTTCGATAACGTCGTTCATTAGCTGGCGCGGGTTGCGCTGCCTGATAACCGCCGACCCGATCTCTCCGGTGATGCTCAGGTCGCGCGTGCGTTCGGCCACCCGCTGCTCCAGCCCGCCGACCATCTCTTCGAGCTGGGCGGCCATTGCGTTGAAGCTTTCTGCAAGCTGGCCGAACTCATCCCGCCCCGCCACCGGCGCGCGGGCCTGAAAATCGCCCTCCACGAGCCGCTGTGAAGTCTCCAGAAGGGCGGTCACCCTGCCCGCGACTCCGCGCCCGAACATGATGGTAACGCCGCTACCCATAACCAGCACGATGCCCAGGCCGATCAGGAGGGCCAGCCGCGCTCTGGATTGGACGTCCTGAACGGTCGCCAGCGCGAGGGTGGTCTGCCCGTCCATGACGGTCCCCAGACGGGCCGCCGAGGTGCGGGCGAGTTCAAGGACGATCTGGTAGGAGCGTCGGCTGCGTTCAACCTCACGGAAGAGCCGGAGCACCTCGTCCGCCTGCTGGAGGTATAGCTCCAGAGTGAGCGGAATCTCATCGGTGCGGCTGGTCAGCGGGATGCGGCTCTGATAAATGTCAAGGTAGGTGGCGGCTGCGTCCTGTAGGGCCTGTAGGTCATCCGGCGAGCCGCTGACGCTCAGGCTGCTTTCCACGCTGCGCAGCACGATGAGCTGGGCCAGCAGTTCGGTGTTGCCCTGGTCAAGGGTGAGTTGCTCCAGTTGGTCGCCGTACTGCTCCAGAGTCGCGATTGCCCCCGTTTCCGGGTCTGCCAGTTCCTGAAGCAGGGAAAGCGTCTCGTTGAAGCGGGTCTCGAAATTCAGGGTGTACGTCTGGAGGGCATGAAGTTCCGCCCTGATCTCCTCAACGGAGGCGCGGTCGGAGAGTTCGCCCGAAAGCTGCCCCAGCGCGTCAGAAGTGGCCCTCAGTTGATCGAGCAGGCTGGCGTGCTCTTCGCTGAGCGTGGTGACGTTCGTCCTGAAGCCCGGCTGCTCGATGCTCGACGCCAGGCGTGTCTCGACCGGCTCGAGCGACTCGATGGTCAACCGCACATCCTGAGCCAGAGCACGCATGTCGGCGATTGTGATCACCGCACGCCGTACCTCGGTCCGGACGGCGTTCAGGGCCACGAGCCCGGCCAGCGCCATCAGGCTGATCAGGATGACCTGCGAGATAAAGATCATCATCACTTTGATCTGGAGGGGAAGATTATCCCATGCCAGACGCTCGAAAAAGCGTTGCACAGCCAGACCTCCCTTATGGAACGCGATCAGGCGTTCAACGGAACTCTCTCGCGTCCCTGCGGAGCAGACCCCGACGGGGTGACTGCTCTACACCATGTTCCCTTTCTGAGAGGCTCTTATCGGGGATCGTCTTCTCCGGCGGGTGGCTCTTCTTTCGGGCTGATCTGGACGATCCCGCGCGAGGCTCCCAGCACCGCGCCGAGTTCTGCCAGCGCGGTTTGCAGCACTTTATCAATACTCTCAGCTTCCTGAACGTCCTGAGCGATGCGGTTCACGATCTGCTCGCGCTCGGCGACCTGTGTGGCCTGCTCGTACAGGCGGGCGTTTTCGACCGCCAGCGCCAGCCGCTCGACCATCGCCTCTGCCATCTCCAGCTCATACTCTGTCCACGGGCGGTCGCCCCCCCGTTCGATCTCCAGCACGCCGATCACCTCGCCGTGCACCCGCAGGGGGAGGGCGGCGATGTGGGCCTGCTGATCCTGCCGGATCACGACGCTGTGCTCTCCGTGATAGGCCTGCCGCATGGGGGCCGTCCAGCGGGTATCCGGCTGAACCTCTCGCCCCTGTAGCGTATAGCCCAGCGTCCCCCGCAACCGGCGGTTGCGCAGATACTCGCTCCAGCCCTCGCGCGTCAGGCGGCGGGTCAGGGCCTCGATCTCGCGCAGGTTGCGCTGGGCCTGCTCGAAGAGACGCTGGTTTTCGTCGGCGCGGGTCTGTAGCTCGTCCACCAGACGGGCCTTCTCGATGGCCGTCGCAAGCTGAACGGCCATGATCTGCAGGGCGCGGATGTCCTCCGGCTGGAAGGTGTTGCGCTCCGAACTCTGGACATCCAGCACGCCGATCACCTCTTTCCCCACCAGCAGCGGCAGGGCCAGCTCGGATCGGGTTTCTGGAAGATGCTCGTTGGGGCGGAAGATCATGCTGCGGGACACATCGTTGACGACGATCGGCGCGGCGCGGACGGCGCACTGCCCGACGATGGACTGTGACCCGACGGCCAGGGAGTGCCCGCTTTCCACCAGTATTTGCCCGGCCCGCCCCGTACCGGCTTCCAGCCGCGCAAAGTGCTTTTCCTGGTCGAGGAGGAAAACCTGAACGTAGTAAAAGCCGTATGCCTCGCGAATCCTCCTGACCACCATATCCAGCAGTTTGTCCAGGCTGGTTGTCGCGGCGGCTGTCTCGGTCACCACTGCCGCCGCCTCGAGCTGCTGGGCCATGTGTTCGGCCTCGTAGGCCCAGCGATACAGGCTGGCGGTGAGCAGCGCGACGACGGCGGCCAGTAATTCCAGCATGAGGGCGGCCACCGCCACGAAGAAAAGCAGTTCGTTAACCTCCATGCCCCCCGGCAGGCTGGTTGTCGCGGCGAGGCTTCCGGGGTTGGTGGCGAGATTGATAGCCCCGATGCAGAGGGCGGCGAGGGCGGCTGTGATGTATGCCCAGGCCGGGCCGAGCAGCAGGGAGGCGATGACGACCGGAATCGCGTAGCTCAGGAATACCGTTCCGGCGGGCGGGACCTGAGCCTGCAGAAGCTGAACTGTAAGATTGGTCAGAACGGCGATGACGAACCCCGTGCTTGCGAGGCGCAGTCTGCCCCGCCGGGTCAGCGAGTACACGACCGCATAGAGCAGCAGGGACAGCAGGTTGATGAGGGGATAGGGGGACGCGGCGGCTGTCACGCCGGGGGACAGGGTCAGGGTCAGCGCGGCGACGAGCGCCAGTGCCCCGAAGACCAGAGTCAGGCGGATCAGAGTTCTGGCCCGCAGATAGTCCAGCGTGTTCTCATAGGGATGGTGGAGGGCCACCAGTTGCCGCAGGAGACGCAGTAGATTCTCAGGGAGTATACGCTCCAGCCGGGAGGGACGGTTAATCCTCATCGCTCAGACCTCCATCGCCGTTTGTCCCGCTCGTGCCCGGCCCCTCCCCGTCAGAGAGGGCGTTCCGGCCTTCGGGGTTCGACCCCGGACGGCTGTCGCTCTGCCCGGATGCGATCTGATGATCGCCTTCCACCGGCGGCGGACCGATCCGCAGCGACACGTGATCGGAGCCGAGCGCCTCGCTCAGGCGGCCCAGCGCCGTTTGCAGGATGCTGTCCACGCTGGCGGCACGCTGGAGCAGGCTGGCCGATATTTCGTTGAGGCGTTGCTCGCGCTCCGCTCGCCGGGTGGATTCCTCGACCAGACGGATGCCCTCGGCGATCATCACCATTCGGGAAGCGATAGATTCCAGCAACAGAACCTCGTCATGCGTCCAGCCTTCACCGGCGGGGCGGGTCACGGCCAGCGTGCCGACCGTCTGCCCGCGCAGGATCAGGGGGGCGGCCAGCACCGAACGCCCTTCCGCGTCGGTGTACGTCTCGGCCTTGATCTCGTGGTACTCCTGCATGCGCTCCAGCGCGTCCGGCCAGCGCTGTTCGGGGTCCAGCGTATGGCGCAGGGCCTTTTCCTCCCCCAGATACTCCTCCCACGCCTGAGCGGTCAGGCGGCGGTTCAGGGCCTCGATGGCCTGTACGCTGCTCCTGCTTTCTTCCAGCAGACGCGCGTTCTCGAGGGCCGCGCCGAGCTGGTCGGCGATCAGGCTCAAAATATCCACATGCTCGCGGAACATGGGGGCGGGTCGTTCTCCGGCGACGTACAGGACGCCCAGAGAGTGTTTGCCGACCTTCAGCGGGAGGGCCATCTCCAGATAATCCTCCGTCTGGCTCTGCTCCGGCCCGCCGTGTATCAGCACCCGGCCTATCAGGGAGGTGTCATCCACGGCCAGGCGATGCCCCCGTGCTCTCAACCGCTCGCTCTCCTCTCCGGCTCCGGCCTGCAACCAGAGGTTCGTCATGGCCGGATCGGTGAGGTAAATACGTGCCTCCCGGTAGCCGAGCTGGGTCGTCAGCGCCTGTGCCACATCCTGGAGCATCTGCCCGACATCCCGCGTGAGCACCGCCGCCCGCGAGACCTGCACCGCCGTTCTTAACTGGCGGATACGTTGCAGAAGCTGGGCAACCAGACTGCGCAGCGCGTCGGCCAGTTGACCGGCCTCGTCGGCGGGCAACTCTGGAATCTCGGCGCTGAGGTCTCCTTCCTCGATGCGCTCCGCCGCCTCGGTCAGCCGTCGCAGGGGGCGCATCAGCCGGTGAAGTGCCAGAATGACGGAGAGCGTCGCGATGGTCGCGCTCAGGATCAGCGCCAGCCGGATGCGCTCCAGCAGTGAAGCGGTGTTCTGCTGGATCGCTGCCGCCGGTTGGCGGGTGATCACGGTCCACCCCAGCCCTCTCACGGCTTCGTTGCCCAGCCCCAGATCGGCCAGTCTGGCGTATCCGTACAGCCAGCCGACCCCTTCGGGATTGGTGTAGAGGAACGCGCCCGCCTCCCCCGCGTCGAAACGCTCGACCAGGTCCGCCGGAGGTGACGTGCCCGGTGGCTCGGAGATGGAGAGCAACACCCGGTTATCCGGCCCCAGCAACAGGCCCTCTAGTTCCCCGCCCGGCTGCATGATTTCCACGATGTTGCTCATGTTCCAGATGCCGTACAGCACGCCAATCGCCTCTTCGGAGTCCATTGTCCGGTAGATCGGCACTCCGATGTGGAGGCCCTGAAGGCCGGTCAGGTGGTCGTCCTGCGGGTTGCGAAGGAGCAGAGCGCCCCGGCCCCCGTCGTAGATCAGGTCGAACCAGTCCCAGCCCTCCGATCCTGCTCCCTCCGTGATGGGCGGCTCGGCGGCGATCAGACGGCCTTCCCGGTCGAAGAGGGCAACCGAGTCAAATTCCTCATGCGTTTGCAGAAAGGCGCGTAGCTGCTCGTCCGTCTGGATGGCTGTCTCTTCGGCGGCCTCCTCCTGCTGAAGCTGCTCCTGAATCGGGGCGCTGCTCCCCAGCCGGTTCAACAGGATGATCTCCTGCCCCAGCGTGTCCACGATGCGGAAAGCCTGAGATTGCGTCAGCGTGGCGAGGTCGTCCAGCGCAACGTCGAGCTGGGCCTGCCGGACGGCCTGCCGGATAAGCTGCATGCTCACCAGCCCGCTGATCACCAGAATGACGATCAGAATCGCCCCGACCTTAACGGCTATCGGCAGGGCGCGGAGATCGAAGCGGCGTCCGGGCCTCTCGCTCGTGGTCATCCCTCAGCCCTCGCTTCCTCTTGTTCGTCGGGTGTTGTGCTGTCCTCGTCGGGTTTCGCTTCGGCGTCCACCGTCTCCGGCTCCGCGCGGTCGGCCTCCGGCGGGCTGGCCGGTTCGTTCTCATTGCCCACGCTGATCTCGGCGTAGACGTTCTCTGTGCCCAGTGCCTCCGCCAGTTCCTGCGTGACGCTCTCCAGCAGCAGGCGCAGGCTGGGGGCACGCTGGAGACGGGTCGAGATGGTGTTGATCAGGTGCTCGCGTTCGGCGGCCCGCCGTGACTGGATGTACAGGCGGGCGTTCTCGACCGCCAGCGCCGTTCGCTCTGCGATGGCCTGAATAAGCTGGATGTCCTCCTGCGTCCACTCGCGCTCGCCGCCCGGCTCCGTGCCGAGCACCCCGATGATCTCATCGCGGATCACGATCGGGGCGGCCAGAAAGCTCTGTTGCCCGTCTCTGCCGTCGGAGAACGCGACCGTCCCGCTGTTCAACACCTGCCTGATCACCCTGTTGCGGTAGACCTGCAGGGCTTTGGGTTCCGGCCCGTAGACCTGCCGGAACTCCTCAAGGCGGGATTCGGCCAGAAACTCGGCCCACGAGCGTTTGGTAACGTCGTGGCTCAATTCCCTCAATTCCCGCAGGTTCTCCTCGGCCTGCTCGAAGAGGCGGGCGTTCTGGATGGCAACGGCGATCTGGTCGGCCAGCGCCTGTAGAGTCGGGATCACGTCCTCCGAGAAGGCGTCCGGCTCGCGGCTCTGGAGGTCCAGCGCCCCGATGATCTCATCGCCGACCTGCAGCGGCAGGGCCATCTCCGAGCGCGTCTCCGGCAGCAACTCGTTGGGGCGGTAGACGGGGTCGGTCTCGGTGTCGTGTGCGATCACGGGCTGGCCGCCTGCGGTGGCCTGCCCGACGACGCTCAGGCTGCCGATCGGCAGGCGATGCCCGCGCATGAGCAACTTCTGCCCCGCCTCGCCGCTGCTCTCCTGCAACACGGCGTAAATGCCTTCCTCGTCGGTCAGGTACACCTGAACGTGGTAGTAGCCGAACATCTCGCGCATCAGCCGTACCACGTCCTGAAGGAGCGAGTCGAGGTCGCGCTTTCCCGCTACGGCGCGGGCGACGGTGATCACCGCCTGAAGTCGCTGGGTCTGGATTTCGAGCTGGCCCATCAGGTCCTCGCGCTGGGAAACCAGCGCCAGGCTCAGCTCCTCGCTCTCTTTAACGGCGTGCCGGGTCGTTCGCGCCAGCAGCCAGGAGACGACGGCGACAAAAATCAGGCTGAAGTAAACCAGCCCGGTTTGCAGTGCCGGGCCTCCCTGTAGAATCTCCGCGAAGTAAGCCGGGTTGGCCTGCAGGTTCAGCCAGACGTAGGCCCCTCCGGCGATGGCGGCGACGATGAACGCCGAGACGGGCGGCCCGAACAGACCGGCGATGATGATCGGCACGACCAGAATCGCCGTGTTCGGTGTGAGCGGCCCCGTTCCGACCAGGATCGTCATGTCCACCTGAAGCAGTATCAGGGCCAGCGCAACACCGGCCAGCGCGGTCAGGCCCAGCCGGTTGATCAGGTAGATGATCAACCAGAAGACGGCCAGCGCGACGGTCTGCCCCGTGCCCGGCGGAAGCCCCGGCGTGCCGCTTCGGGAGTTGATGTACAGGCTTGCTCCCAGTGCCGCCAGCGTCAGCGCCTCAAAGACGAGAAGCACCACCGCCGCCAGACGGCCCTGGCGCATCCGCAGAGGGTCCTGAGTTTTAACGGTTACCAGCCACTCCGCGAGGCGTCGCAGGCGTGACTGTTCTGGTACTTCGCTCTGATTAGCCATAATATATGTGTCTTGAGGAAATGATAGATGGTGGGGCTTCCCCACCGGAAACGACTTGTGAGCTTCCCGTTGGCGGTTTGTTGCTGCCTCTTGCCTTAACCTCTGGCCCCCGGTAATGGCTTCATTATAAGTCGGTTGAAAACTCGCTATACTACAAAGATACACCATTTGAGGCCGTTTGCCCTAACGCGGGAGGTTAGGATTTTATAACAGCCTGCTTTTCACCTTGCTTCTCGCCTTAAAGAAGCGGGGAGCGGAGGCTCCCCGACGTGCGTTCGCTCGGCTGCCCGCCCCGTTCGCCTTATTGCTCCTGCCCCTCATCTGACTTCATCGTCAGATGTACGAAGCTGCGGGAAGTCCCCAGCGCCCGGCTGACGCTCCGGGCGGCGATGCGCAGGATGGAGCGCAGGTCGGTGGTGGCGTGCAACTCGCGGGAGAGGTGGCTCAGGAATTGCTCCCGCTCCGCCTGACGTTGCGCCTGTTCCCCCAGTCGGGTGCTGTCGAGTGCCAGCGCGACCCGCTCCGCGACCGCTGCCAGCATGTCACGGGTTTCTTCGTCGGGCGGCTCGCCGCTGCGGGGCGTCAGGTCCAGCACACCGATCGTCTCCCCGCGCACTTTGAGCGGCAGGCTGATCGCCCCTGCCTCCGGTCGGGGGGACTCCGCCTCGCTCTTGATGGGCTGGATGCCTTCCGCTGTGGCCCGGAATCCGCGTGCTGAGGTGGGCCGTCCGGAGATGAAATCGCGCCACGCCTCCCCCGTAAGCTGGCGGTTGAGCAGCTCGATATCGCGCAGGTCTCGCTCGGCCTGCTCGAACAGACGGGCGTTCTCGATGGCGATGGCAAGCTGATCGGCCATCGTCTGGAAGACGGAGACATCGGTCGGCTGGAAGGCGTCCGGTCGGACGCTCTGGACATCCAGCACGCCGATCACCCGCCCGCTCACCTGTAGTGGCAGGGCCATTTCCGAGCGTGTGTTGGGGAGCAGTTCGTTGCGCCGGTGGATCGGGTCCGTGTCGGTGTCTGTGGCGATGACCGGCTCCCCCCGCGCCACCACCTGCCCGATCACCGAGCGGGAGCCAGCCTCCAGCCGGTGCCCCCGTGCCAGCAGCTTCCGCCCCACCTCGCCGGTGCTCGCTCGCAGGACGGCGTAGCGTCCCGCCTCGTCAAGCAGGAAAATTTGAGCGTGGTAAAAGTCGAACTGCTGGACGATCAGGTTAACCACATCCCTGAGCAGCTCGTCCAGATTCCGCTTTTCTGTGACGAGTTGCCCGACTGCGGCCACGGCCTTCATCCGTTCGATGTCTTTTTCCAGGGCCTGGCTGTGCTGTTCCACCGCTGAGGCCTGTTGCTGGATGATCACCAGATCGCGCTCCCGGATAAGGGCGGTCGCTCCGGCGATGGCGGCGATGGCGGCCACGGCGATGAAGGGGGCCAGCACGTCCGACATCTGTACCCAGGGCGTCAGGAACACCAGCAGGACGAACCCCCCGATTGTGAGGCCGGCCAGAAGAAAGGTGGCTTTTGCATCCAGCAGAAGCGTGGCGAGCAGCACCGGCAGGACGAGGAAACCGAGCGACTGGGCGATTGGCTCGGCCTCCGCAAAAACGGTGAGCGAGGAGAAGTTCAGGATCAGCAGCCCGAAGACGAGCAGATAGGAGCCGATCTCGGCGTAACGGGTGCGGCTTATCGTGTAGGTGCTGAGGTAGAGGAGGGCGCTCGCCAGAGGGGTCATGTTCAGGTTGCCCCCGACCGCTATCCCCCAGATGGTTAACCCGATGCTCATCACCAGCAGGGTCAGTGAGAGACCGGCCAGTATGCTGGCCCGCCGTCGCTGGGTCCGATCCGTGATCGCGGCGTGGGGTTCTATCAGGTATTGCCAGAGCTTTCGTTTGGGTGTGCTGCTCTCGTTCATGAGGGGTCACCACCAGACCTTATGCTATCCTCTTACCGGATATCCGGTTCCCGTTCTGCCGGGTTGCCTTCTGCTGGCTGTTCTCCTTCAGGGGGGACGACCAGCCGGAGCGTAATATCATAGTCCGCAAGGGCTTTCTGAAGTGCCCGGACGGCGGTTTCGAGCACCTCTTCAACCGTGAAGGAACGTTGCAACTGGAACGTGATCTCGCTGAGCACCTGCTCGCGCAGCGCGGCCCGCCGGGTGCTTTCGAGCAGATTCAGGTTTTCAATCGCCAGCTCGACCTGATCCATAATGTCCTCGATGAGGGCCTGATCCTCGGCGCTCAGCGAGGAACTGCCGGTTGGCCGGGTCAGGGCGCGGGGGCTTGCCCCGCCCGTCAGAGCGCGGCTTGGCTCTCCAGAGAGAGCGGTCGGCCCCAGCACCTCCCCCAGTTCCTCCGAGGCGATGCGCAGGACGCTCTGAACATCTTTCGCGTTACGGATGCGCTCGACGATTTCCCTCACCATCTGCTCGCGGGCGACGGCCCGGCGGGCGCGTTCCAGCGAGAGGTGCGAGTTGATCGCTAGGGTGGCCTGATCGGCGACGTTTCGGCAGAAACGGGCCTGCTCGTCGGTGAATGTCTGTCCCTGTCGGGCTTCCAGGAGCAGCGCCCCCAGCCAGGTGATGCCGGTGCTGAGCGGGATCATCAGCAGGGCGTTGACCCCCTGCCCGGCGTAGTAGGCGCGTGTTTCTTCGCTCAATCGTTCGTCCGTCTGGATGTCGTTAAACAGGAGATTGGCCCGCGTCTGCAGAAACTGGGCGAGGATCGGAACCTCGCTGATGGGTTGGGCTGCTTCCCCACCGGGGATCAGATGGCCGTCCCTCCAGGTGGCGACCTGCTCGATGGCTTCGGGCTCGCCCTCCGGCTGCGAGCGGGCCAGATACAGGTGGGCCTGATCGGCCTCGCTGAAGGTGACCGTCTCCTTCAGCACCGTTTCGTATACTTCTCGCAGGTTCTGGGCGGCGTTGATCGCCAGAGAGATGCTGTAGAGCGAGCTTGTCTCCACCAGCGAGGACTCGAGCTGGCCGAACAGCCGGACGTTCTCCAGTGCCACACCGATCTGGGCGGCTACCTGCTTGCAGAAGTCTATGTCATCCTGACTGAGGGTGTCCGTGTCGGGCAGCCCGATGTTCAGCGTTCCAACGTGGCGTTTCCGCGCCGTGAGCGGGACGATGAGCAGGGTCGGGGCTCCGGCGGCGGCCCAGTGCTCCCCGTAGCTCCCGCAATCGCGGACGCTCTCGATTTGAA
>DRKO01000052.1 GCA_011051745.1 Chloroflexota bacterium
CGTGGGGGAACCCGCCCCCGACTTCACCGGACAGACGCCTGAGGGCGAAACCATTTCGTTAAGCGATCTGCGCGGCTCGCCGGTGGCCGTCAACTTCTGGGCCACGTGGTGCGCTCCCTGCCGGGTTGAGATGCCCGCCCTCCAGGAAGCCAGCGTCCGCTATGCCGATGAGGGGCTGGTGATACTGGCCGTCAACGCGGGGGAGTCCGCTGGCGCTGTCAAATCCTATGCCGAGGAACTGGGCCTGACCTTCCCCCTGATCCTCGACCCGGACGGCGAGATCATAGACCTGTACGCCGTTCGCTTCTTTCCGACCACCGTCTGGGTGGACGCCGAAGGACGCGTGCAGGCCAAACATCTCGGCCCCCTGACCCCCGACCTGATAGATCGCTACGTCGCGGACCTCACTCAGGCCACGCCCTGAGCACAGCCCTGTAACCCGACTTGCCTCAAATTCCAAAGGAGTAATAAACTAGGATCGTGAGCGGGACAACGCTCTGTTCAGGGGCTATTTAGAAATCTACACAGGAGCGGGTTACCGGAGACAGGCTCTTTTGCAGCCGATCTGAGATAAGAAGGGCCTGAGAAGGGAACGCAGGGGGATTCTCAAAGCTCTTCCCGCGTTCACACAAGGAGGTTACCAAATGGGCTTTGTGGCGAAACACCTGGAACGTCTGGGACTGGCATTCATCGTGATTCTGCTGGCCGTGGCGCTTCTTCCGGCGGCGTCCACCGCAGCACAAACGGGAGGCGGGCAAACCATCAGAGAGGGTGTCTGGCTGGCCGAGTACTTCGGCAACCCGAATCTGGAAGGGCCGGTGCTCTACACCGAGGAGATTCAGGGTCCCTGGTTGCTGAAGGAGTGGCCGTTCGGGCAGGGGCCACGAGAGGGCGGCGTACCCGATGATCAGTTCTCGGCCCGCTTCACGACGCGCTACACCTTCTCCGGTGGGAACGTGAACTTCCGCCTGCGCTCCGACGACGGCTCGCGGATGTACATCAACGGCGTGCTGATCATTGACGCCTGGCATGACCGCGCCGGAACGTGGTTTGAGTCGCGCGTGCTTCCGATTCCGGCAGGCACGTACACCATCGTGGTGGAGTACTACGACGCCTTCGGCGACAACGTGATCGAGGCTCAGTTTGAGGAAACGACGGACGCCCCCAGCGCGCAGGATGAGAACTTCACCCTGCCCGGCGCTCCCGTGCCCGCCGTGAGCGGGAGCGGCACGACCGGCGTCACCACCAGCGCACCGCTCAACGGCATGGTCATTGACGAGACCAGCCGCTACTTCACCTGGTCGGGCGCTCAGTCATGGGGCTTCGGGTTCTATGACGGCTCCTACCGTAATATGTACGTCTGGACCGACAACGAGCAATTCATGCGGCTGATGTGGGGCCGCTGGAACCCCGTCTTTGTCGAGGCCGGAGATTATGACGTGTTCGTCTATATCCCCCAGCACCCTCTGGCGACGACTAACGCGCTCTACCGGGTGCGCTCCGCCGACGGCCTGAGCGAGCCCATCACGGTTAACCAGCGTGCCAGCGGGGCCTCATGGGTCTATCTGGGGACCTTCACATTCGCGCCCGGCTACGGGACTCAGTTCCTCTACCTGAACGATGCGACATACGAGCCGGACGGCGAAAGCTTCGTCCTGTTCGACGCGGCATCGTTCGTCCTCCGCGATAACTAGCGTCGTTCCGCCTGAGTCCTCAAGGCCCTGACGGGAGTGCTGTCAGGGCCTTTTTCGTCCTCGCAGGACGTTGCAACGCTTGACGATCCGGCCTGCGAGCGTCTACACTACGGGTAAGCTGGCATCCAGAGACGAGGTTCCATAATGCAAAAGCCCCACCTGATGAAAGCCGCCGCCATCTGCGCCCTGCTGCTCGGCGCGATCCTCCCCTTCGCTGCCGTCCGGGCTCAGGATGCGGGATGGACAGGGAAATATTATCGCAACCCGAATCTGGCCGGTGCGCCCGCCGCCACCCGCACCGACCCGGTCATCACCTTCGACTGGGGCGACGGCGCGCCTTTCGGGGATTTCCCCAGCGACAACTTCTCAGTCCGCTGGACGCGCACCGACACTTTTTACTCAGGTGTGTACATCTTCGCCGCCCGGAGCGATGACGGCGTGCGGGTGTATGTGGACGGGACGCTCATCATTGACCACTGGCAGCCCAGCCAGTTCGAGTGGATATCCGTCGAGCGGGAGATGACCGCCGGACAGCATACCATCGTGGTTGAATACTACGAGGGGACAGGGCGGGCGGCCATTCAGGCAGGCTACTACCCGCGCGATCCGATCCCCACCTCCGCCGCAACGCAGAACGTCACCGCCACCCCCACAACCATCACCCAGACGCCAGCCCCCTCACCCACCCCGACTCTCCCCTATGTGGCGGGGACACCGGGCGCCCCGCCGCCGCCAACGCCGATCCCCCCGCCACCGGTCGAAGTAAGCGGCGAGGAAAGCGGCATCATCGTTCAGGAAGCAAACCCCAAGGTCTTCACCTGGGAGGGATTCCCCGGCCCGGTGTTCTGGTCCGGCGGGAACGAAGGCCGCCACGCCTACGTTAAGAACCAGTCCGGCAAAGTGACATTCTACGCACGCTGGCATGTGCGCGTCGAGGAAGCGGGCTTCTACGATGTCTTTGTGTACATCCCGGAGAGCGCCCGCGCGACGGAAAGCGCCGCCTATCGCGTCTTCCACGCCGGAGAGGAAAGCGACGTGGTTCTGGTTAACCAGCGAGCCAACCCCGATCGCTGGGCGTTGATCGGCAGCTTCTACTTTGCAACGGGCGGCTCGCAGTACATCGAGGTGAGCAAGGCCACCGGCGAAGCACCCGCCAGCCATCAGGTCCTTCTGGATGCGGTGATGCTCATCTACAGGCCGTGATGGCGTGGCATGTGTTGCCCGAACACAGTATAATTCTTCTAATCTTCATCGCGTAAATTCACGTAAATTCGGAGGCCGGGCCAGCGCAAGTTCCGGCCTCCTCTCCTGAGGCCCTCAGGTGAGGGGGAGATGATGGCGTATCTGCAGACACCGGAGCAAATCGAACAGGCGTTAGAGTCCGTGCTCTTGAGCGTCGAGAAGCCGGGGCGTTACGTCGGCGGCGAGTTTAATTCCGTCCGCAAGGACTGGGAGTCGGTGCGCGTCCGGGTCGCGCTGTGCTTCCCCGATATCTACGAGATCGGGATGCCGAATCTGGGCCTGGCGATCTTCTACGACCTGCTCAACCGCCGTCCCGACATGCTGGCCGAGCGCGTTTACCTGCCCTGGGTGGACATGGAAGCCGTGATGCGCCGGGAGGGTATCCCCCTCTACTCGCTGGAAACCAAACACCCCGTCTCCCGGTTCGATCTGCTGGCGATCAGCGTGCCCTACGAGCAACTCTACACCAACGTGCTTCAGGTGCTCGATCTGGCCGGTTTGCCGATCTACAGCCGCGAGCGGGACGAGTCCATGCCGCTTGTCATCGCCGGAGGGCACGCCTGCTACAATCCAGAGCCACTGGCCGATTTCATTGACCTGTTCGTCATCGGCGAGGGTGAGGAGGCAATCGTCGAGATCGCCGATCATCTGGCCCGCCTCAAGCAGGCCGGGGCCTCCCGCGAGGAGCAACTGGCCGAGCTGGCCCGTCTGGAAGGCGTCTATGTGCCACGCTTCTACGAGGTGGCGTACCACCCCGACGGCACAATCGCGGAGGTGCGGGCCACGCATGAGGCGGCACGCCTCCCCGTGCGTAAGCGCATCGTGCCCCTCCTGCCGCCGCCGCTGACGCGCTTCGTCGTGCCCAACATTGACACCGTCCACAACCGCGTGCCGATCGAGATCACGCGCGGCTGCACGCGCGGCTGCCGATTCTGCCACGCCGGGATGGTCACCCGCCCGGTGCGTGAGCGGAGCGTCGAGGAGATCATCGCGGCAATTGAGGAAGCCATCACCCGGACGGGGTACGAGGAAGTCGCGCTGCTCTCTCTCTCCTCCAGCGACTACACCCGCGTGGTCGAGCTGGTGAAGGCCGTCAGCGAGCGTTTCGCGGGGCGCAATCTCAGCATCAGCCTGCCCAGCCTGCGCATTGAGACCTCCAGCGTCGAACTGATGGAGGCGCTCAAGGATAGCAAGCGGGGCGGGTTCACCTTCGCGCCGGAAGCGGCCACCGAGAGAATGCGGGCCATCATCAACAAATTCATCCCCGACGAGCAGTTGCTCGAAACCGCGCGGGCGGTTTACAGTCGGGGGTGGCGAACGATCAAGCTGTACTTCATGATCGGCCATCCTTCTGAAACGCTGGAGGATGTGCAGGCAATCGCCGATCTGTCCAAAGCGGTGCTGGCCGAGGGCCGCAAAGTGCACGGCAGGAAGGCCAGCGTCAACGTGGGGGTGAGCACCTTTATTCCCAAACCGCACACCCCCTTCCAGTGGGTTCCGATGGACACGCTGGAGCAGATACAGGCCAAGCAAACGCTCCTCAAGCGCGAATTGCGCGGGCCGGGGCTGCGCCTGCGCTGGAACCGCCCGGAAGAAACCATGCTGGAGGGGCTGCTCAGCCGGGGAGATCGGCGGCTCGGGCCGGTCATCGCCCGCGCGTGGGAGCTGGGCAGCCGGTTTGACGCCTGGCAGGAGCATCACCGGCATGAAGCCTGGGTGCAGGCGCTAGAAGAGCACGGGCTGGATTTCTACTTCTACACGCACCGGCCCCGCTCCATTGATGAAGTGTTCCCCTGGGATCATATTGATATAGCCGTGCGGAAGAACTTCCTGGCGCAGGATTACCTGATGAGCCAGCAGGGCGAGACGCGCATTGACTGCCGTAATCAGTGCTTCGCCTGCGGTATCCTGCCCACGTTCACCGGGGTACGCCGCCAGCTTCCGCCGGAAGCCTGGAAATGCCCGCCCGTAGCGCCAAGGGGGCGGAAGGACACACCAGACGTGATCCCGGCCCGCTCGCTCTGAGGGAGTCCGGCTGCCCCCGGGGAGTTGCCAGAAACTCCCCACAAACCAACTTTTCATAGATTTTTTATGCAACTATAACTGGACTCTCCCCAGAATGGTTGCCGCGATCCCTGAGCCATGCTACGATGAACTTGAGAGACTCGCGAGGACGACGTAGTGGGGGAGTAATGGTATATGGTCGCGCGAGATATTCACGTTTATGATTCGCTGGACACGCCAACGCTCACCAACTTG
The DNA here is from genome assembly GCA_011051745.1 of Chloroflexota bacterium. Classification (GTDB taxonomy): domain Bacteria; phylum Chloroflexota; class Anaerolineae; order Aggregatilineales; family UBA3940; genus DRKO01. Next base: position 5,196 of record DRKO01000052.1, read on the forward strand.
CTATTGAACCCTGCCCAGCACCGCGAGATTCACAGAGCCGCGCTCTCTGCGCTCTCCCGGCGCAGCGCCGATCAACGCTGCCCCCGGCTGGTCCTGATCCTGCGGAACGTCATCAGCAAACCGGACCGCTACGATCAGGAGATCATGATGGCAATTGTGGATATCCTCGCCACCGACCCTGACCCGAAAGCAACCATTGCCCTTTTCGAAGTCCTGCCCGATATGCTCGAGGCGGGCATCAGCGATCAGGAGGGGCCTAAACCCAAGCCGGAGTTTCGGGAGTATTTCTATAAGGCGCTGATGACCCGCCAGCGCGAAAGCGATATGGACGTGTGGCGTGTGATGCTTCCCCAGTTGTCGCCCCGCACACTGGTTGCGATGCTGCTGGACCCGGCGGCTGAACCTTTGCAGCCTCTTGAGCCGCTCTCGCTGATTGACCGCCTGCCGGAACCGAAGCGCACACGCGCGCTCATCGCCGCTATCGCCGGTGTGGTGCGGGCCAGACGGCCAGCGGAGATCGCCTTTGAGGCGGCCCGCCTCCTCAAGGAATCGCACGACCGCGCACGGCTGGAAGAAGGACTCAGACTGCTGACCCTGCAATGGAGCCGCTACCAGACGGCCAGAATGAGGGCCCAGGCTGATACTCTGCAAACGGCCCTGCGGCTGATTGACCCCCGCCCCCGCTCCATCACCGAGCGTCTGGCGGGCAAGCGGCCCTGGGCTTCCTGAGGGGATCGGCAGACCTATCTCACGAGAGCACAGGAGGATTTGACCGGCATCCGGCGCTGCCCGAAAAGAACGCATCCTTTGTTACTGTTAGTTTCACATATTTTCCCCCGCGGCCAGACCACTTTGTGAGGATTTCAGTCCGTGATATCAAACGAGCAGCGAAAAGTCTATGAGATGATGGACCTGGAGATGCTGACGAACCTGCTGCTGACCGCCGATCAGCGGCCCGACGTGCAGCGAGCGGCTCTCTCAGCACTCTCCAAGCGGCCTCCTCTCCAGCGCAACTCAAAGATCATCCTGATCCTCGAGTACGTGCTCAAATATCCGGATCGCTATAATCAGGATGTCATGATGTCTGCCATTGACATCCTGGGGACCGATCCCGGCCCTGACGCCACAGCCGCCATGCTGGAAATACTGCCGCGCGTGCTGGATTCGGCGATGAAGAAAGGGGACGCCCTGAAACCGGAGTTCCGGCGCTATTTCTACCAGACGTTGATCACCCGTCAGCGCGAGACGGATATGCCGGTCTGGAAGGAGATGCTCCCTACCCTTCAGCCGGAAACCCTCGTCGCGGCCCTGCTCGACCCGGCAGCCAAACCCCTGCGGGCGTTAGAGCCGCTGACGCTGATCAACCGCCTGCCCGCCCAGGAGCGCAGGCAGGCGTTGATGTCGCTTTTCGTCGGGGCGCTGCAGAGGATGAATCTCGGTCTGGCGGGGAAAGCGTTAAACCTTATGCTGTCTCCACCCCACAGCGCAAAGCGCCGCCGGGCCTAGGCATCACATGGAAGGTGCTCCCCCTTCGCAACAGAAAACACCGGCCCCTGCCCGCGTCCGCTACCGGGTTCGCTTCGGCAAGGACGGCCCGCTGCGCTATACGTCCCATCTCGATCTGGCCCGCATCTGGGAACGCCTGTTGAGGCGGGCGGGAGTCCCCCTTGTCTACTCTCAGGGCTTCAACCCCCGCCCCAGGTTGCAGTTAGCCGCCGCCCTGCCTCTGGGTTACGCCAGCACCTGCGAGTTGATGGACATGTGGCTTGAGGGGGAGAACCTCCCGACACCGGAGGAATTGCTCCCCCGCCTGCGGGCAACCGCGCCGGAGGGCCTGACCGTTGACTCCATCTGGCCTGTAGACCTGCGCGAGCGGTCGCTCCAGAGCCGGGCACGCGCCGCCACCTACCGGGCCATCATCAGCGAGGACATAGAGCGGGAGACGCTGGAACGCCGGATCGTCGCCCTGCTGGAGCGGGAAGAAGTATGGAGGGAGCGTCGCGGCAAGCGCCACGACATCCGCCCCCTTCTC
>DRKO01000053.1 GCA_011051745.1 Chloroflexota bacterium
GATCCCCTCCAGCGCGAGGATGGACCGCTCTTTCTCATGCCGCCACTTGATCTCAACGCCGCCGTTCTGCAGGCTGCGCCTGCTGATAGTCAGGCGCAGCGGCAGGCCGATCAGGTCGGCATCCGCGAACATCACACCGGGGCTGAGGCGGCGGTCGTCGTAAAGCACCTTTAATCCGGCAGCCCGGAGGTCTTCATAGAGTGTCTCCGCTGTGCGGGCGGCTTCTTCATCTTTCGCCAGCGCCACAAGGTGCAGATCAAACGGGGCCACCTCAGGCGGCCAGATGATGCCATGCTGATCGTGATGAGTTTCAACGACCGCGGCCAGCAGGCGATCCAGATAGACACCGTAGCGGCCCATCACCACTGGCTGCGGCCTGCCGTTTGCGTCCAGATAGGTCGCGCCCGCCGCCTCGCTGTGGCGCGTCCCCGTCCTGAGACAGTACCCTAGCTCGACCGCCCGCTCAATGTGCAGGCTTCCTCCGCAGTGAGGGCAGATCGCCCCCTCATAAGCCTCCGCAATATCGGCCAGCAGGCTGGCCGTGAAGTCGCGCTCGTAGTTAGCGTTGATGACGTGATACCCGGCCTCATTTGCGCCCGTGACGAAGTTCGACATCGCCAGCAGCGACTCATCCACGATCACCTGCACACCTTCCGGGCTGTTCGTGTCCCTCACCTCAAGCCCGATGGGGCTGGCATAGCCCGGCTCCGCGCCGGTGCGTTCGCGTATCTCCTCCTCGGTCGCCGGACGGAGGGCCTGAGCATCGAGCACACGCGCCAGTTTCGCCTCGCTGACCTCCAGATCGCCCCGCAGCATGACGAGCACGGTGTCCTCGCCGCTCTGAGCGGCGTCAACGGTGTAAAAGACTGCCTTCAGCGTCCGCTCCGGCTCGATCCCCAGAAAAGCGCACAGGTCGGCGATTGTCTTACACTCCGGCGTGGCGACCTTCTCCATCGGTTGCGGGTCGCCATAACGGGCCTCTCGACGGACGAAGGAGGCCACCTCGATGCTGGCCGTGCGTTCGCACCCATCACAGCGCGTGAAACGGCTCTCTCCTTCCGGGTGGGGCCACATAAAGCGGCGGGAGCCATCCTCTGCCTCGACCGGCAGAACGGGAAGACCGCAACGCGCAAACACATTCGCCCAGCCCCGGCGCACCTGTTCGCCGAAGGACTCCAGATCGGCACGCTCGGCGTGCAGGGAGTACGCCTCCAGAATAAGCTCCTCCCGCAGACGCAACCAGCCGCCACGATCCGCTGGCAACTCGCCGTGCGCTGCCGGGCGGGTGAAGTAAACGGCACGCGGCAGGTCTCTGTAGCTCTCGATCTCGCGCCTGCCCAGATCGGCGATGACATCCCCAACCGCCCCTTCCAATCTGGAGGAGATCAGGGCGGGCAGGTGGATTTCCTCAGCCCCGCAGGCCTCGATCTCCTCGCCCGCAAGGGCGGCCAGCCGCCGGATGACCCGCCAGCCAAACGGTAGATAACCCGGCAGACCGGGTGCCAGCGAACGGGCCAGTCCGGCCCGCATGATCAACTGCTGGCCGATGGATCCGGCCTCCGCCGGGGCCTCGCGCAGCGTTCGGCCAAAGTGCCGGGACAATCGCATGGGTGCACTCCTCCGGTAACCGTCTCTGATGACGGCTCGAAATAAAAACGTCCGGGGCGTTCTCCCCAGACGTTCAGGCGGCAGACCCGCCGCTCAGTTGTCAATGATGTACAGAATGGCGCAGCGCTCCGGGTAATTGCCGGTGCTGTTCACAACGACCAGCCGAATCCAGTACTGACCATCCGGCCAGGCCCGTGTGTCCAGCGTGGTCAGGAGGCCGTCTACCACCGGCTCGTAGCCAGTGAAGAAAGTGACGTAATCCGCCGAGGTTGAGACGCCCTCCTCCCGAATCTCCAGCTTGTAGAACGAGAAATCGGGGATGCGGGCCGTGCCGTAGAACTCGACCACACCGCTCAACACCGCGCCCACCGGCGGGGAGGTGATGATCGAGTCGTAGTTGGTGCAGGCCCCATCCGTTGCCGTCTGAGTGCCGGTCGGGGTCGGCGTCAGCCCGTCGGGGAGCGCCCCCGGCGTCGGTGTGGCGGTGGCGGTGGGAAGAGCCACCGGCGTGACGGGCGGGACGTAGATCACGTCCCCGGCCTCGATGGTGGGATCGGTGAGGCAGTTGGCGGCCATCATCTCGTTGACCGTCTGCCCGTAGCGCAGCCCGATCCGGAAGAGGTTCTCGCCGGGACGAACGACGTAGGATACCCAGCCGGAACGCACCCGGCAGGCCGTATCCGCCGGGGGTGGCGTCACGGTGATGGCCCGCGTGGCGGTCGGGATGGGGGTCGAGGTACTCACCGGCGTGTGCGTGGGTGTGATCGTCGCCGGTGGCAGGGATGGGAGGGGGGAGGCCTCCTCCGTCGCCCCTGAGGGGAGAGTCGGGATGCGATACGTCGTAGCCGTTGGGGAGGGAGTCGTTGCCGCCGCGCCAGCGGAAGGCGAGGCGCTATCGCTCAGGGCGAGAATAATCCCTCCGGCCAGCGTCGCAGCGACGGCGAGAAAGATCACCAGTCCGGTGATGGCCTGCTGCAACGGCCCCGGTTTCACGACGCCTTCTCCTGCTGAACGTCGCCGATCTGAACGCGATCAAAAGGCAACAGAACGTGGAAAGTCGTCCCCGTACCCTTCTCGCTCTCCAGCCAGATTCGCCCGCCGTGCGCGTCTACCAGCGTCTTCGCCAGCGAAAGGCCAACCCCCGTATCGCCCAGCCCTTCGATCAGGGGGCTGTCAGCCTGATATTTGCGCAGGAAGACGCGCTCGAAATCCTCCGGCGCGACCCCAACGCCCGAATCCTCCACCGCGATGTACAGGCACTCCGTCTCGACTTCCTCACCGCCCCCGGCAGGGACCCTATCGCGGCGTCTGGTCACGAGTAACTGTACCTCACCCTCCACCTGAGAAGCCAGCGCGGCGTTTGAAAGGAGATGCCCCAGCACCTGCAACAGCGCATCGCGGTCAGCGGTGATGAGCGGCAGGTCCTCGTCAATGGAGAGGCGCAGCGTCAGCCCCTTCTCGCGGTACTGGCTGGCAACGCTGGTGATCACCTCTTCGACGGCGTAGACGACATCCACCTTCTCCGGTTCAAGCTGCAACTGGCCCATGTCCAGAGCGGTGATCCGGATCAGATCGTCGAGCAGGGTCCCCATGCGCTCGGTGTTAGCTTTGACGCGCTGAAGGAACTTGCGCTGTAGTGAGCCGAGGATGCCAACTGATTCGCGCAACAGTAGCTCGGTGTACCCCATGATGGAACTCATCGGCGTGCGGAGTTCCTGGGCAAGCGAGGCGATCACCTCATCGTGGGAGTCAATGCGGCCCGCGTCAGAGATGGCAGCGTTGACGGCTTGACTGGTGGCGCTGAGCTGCCGCTCGAGTTCGGCCATGGCCTGTGTGGTGCGCTGCAACTGGGCTTCCAGAGCTTCGACGGCGGCGGCCTTCTCCGCCAGTTCCGCTTCCAGAGCCTCGATCCGGGCCTGCTGAATATCGTCCACGCTGGCCGTACCTGCTTCCAGTTCGGCTTCCAGCGCGGCGATGCGCTCCTGGGCCTGCGCGCGGGTTTCGGCCAGGCTGGCCTGCAGGGCTTTCACCTCTTCCGTTTTGTGGGAAAGTTGCTTTTCGAGGTTGCGGAGCGATGTCTCGACATCCTCCATATGGGTTCTGAGGTCGGCAATGGCGCGGTTCTTCTCCGCAAGTTGAGTCTGGAGCATCTCGATCAGCTCGGCGCGTTCGGCAAGCTGAGCCTGAAGCTGCGCCATTGCGTCGCGGTCGATCTGCTCAACCTCCTGCTGAGCCTGAAGCGTCTCGGCGTCCAGGCTGGCCGTGGCCTGAAGCTGCGCCAGCTCCTCGCGCAGGCTGGCGATCTCGGCGGCCTGCGCGGCGACCCGCTCCTGAAGGGAACCGAGGCGGCCCATGCTGGCCCCGCCGCTATCAAGCTGTTCGCGCAGGGCGTCCATCATGGCCTGCGCCTCGGTAAGGCGCGTCTGTAGTTCGATGGCCTCCCGCGATTTGGCGGCCAACTGCTCCTGCAGAAAGGCCACTTCCTGCTGGCTGATAGAGGCCTGCGCAAGGCGGGCGCGAAGCGAGGCGATCTCACTGCGAGCGGCCAGCCTGACCTCCTCAAGCTGCTGCTCCAGAAGGTACTGGGCAGAAGGGCCGCTCATGGCCGAGTTGTGCGCTTCGGCCTGCTCGCGGGCCTGCTGGAGCTCGCGTTCCAGCTCCTCCACTCTGGCCGCCTCGGCCTTCAGACGCTCGTACTCGGCCTGAAGGCGGGAAAGCTCCGCTTGAGCCTGCTTCAGCGCCTCGTTCTCTTTGCGCAAACGCTCGATCTGCTCGCGAGCGGCCTCCTGTTGTTCGGGAATGCTCTCGAGCTGGCGGTGCATGTCGCGGATGTAGGCTTTCATCTCCTCGATCTGCCGCCGCGCCTCGTTAAGTTCGGTCTGGGTGGCGGTCAGCTCATCGGTGAGCGAGATCAACTGGGCATCGCTCGCCAGCCGGGCCTTTTCAACCTCCTCTTTGAGGTCCTGATAAGACTCGGCGTTGAGCAGGGCAGCCGTCACGAGCGGCCCCAGCCGGTCGAGGAGATCGCGCTCCGCGTTGCTGAACTGCCGCTCAGAGTAGGGGGAACCGACGATCAGGACGCCGATCCGATCCTCCCCTTTGACGAGCGGCTGAATATAGGCCGGCCCCTCATGAGTGATCTGGAGATGATCGTACAGATCGCGTAGCTCGCTCCGGTTGCGCTGGGTGGTCAGGCGCATCTGCCGCAGCCGACTCAGCGCCTTCACAATGGTGGGATGATCGGAGAGCTCAAGCACGGCCTCCGGGAGATAGGTCTGCGCGATGTTGTCGTAGCCGCCGATGATCCCCGCCTGCTGGGCTTCCTGATCCACGACCACCAGCACGCACATATCGGCCCGCAGGGCGGTAGCCACCACGCGGGTGGCCTCCCGCACGATCTCCGGCTCCTCAAGCGTGCCGAGCAGCCCACCCAGCGCCTCGACCACCTCCAGCGTCTCCGGCTGGCTGGCGACCGCCACAGCCTGAGAAGGCTCCTCCTTCAAAATCCGGGCCGTCTCCTCTGCCGTCTCCGGTGGTGCGGGGATTGGCTCCAGACGGGGCACGGTGGCGTTGGGGACGGGCTCGGCCCGGCTGGGTTCGAACTCATCCCAGTGGAGCAACTGCTCGACCACGTGGCGGTACGCGACGGCGGCGAGCATCGGCATCGCCACGATCTGCCCGATGCGCATGGCAGCCGCCACATCGCCCAGCACCGGACGCACCAGATGCAATCCGGCGGCTCCCCCCAGTATGATCAGCATCAGGCCCTTCAGAAAGGGATCGTAGACGTAGCGAACACGCACCAGCATCCAGATCAGCCCGGCGACCGCCAGGAATATCTGAGCGGCGCTCCAGGCCACATCGAGCCACAGGCCGTTGAAAAGCTGACCCTGAGAGGCGAGGAAAAGCCAGTAGTAATACGTGCCGATGAAACCGGCGAAGATGATTCCGGAGAGAGCAGCCGCCGCCACGTCGGCCACGAAGTTGCGACGCAGAATAACGGGGTCGTCCATCGTGGCGAAGGCCCAGGCCAGCCCCAGAATGGTTAACGTATCCACCGCGCGCTCGACCGGCGGCAACAGCACGTTGCGGGGCAGAAGCCCCCGCCAGGCCAACAGAGAGGCCACCAGGACGAGGGTTCGTGCCCCGAAGATGGTGACGATGGCAACAGTCAGGCGGCCCGTGCTCGAATCGCGCTCGCGCATCCACTGGCCCAGACTGATAGCCAGTGCCGCCTCGACCGCAAAGAGGATAATGAAATGATAGACCAGGCTACCTGGTGGCTGACCGAGAAGATCAAGTATCTGATCGAACAATGCACCACTCCAGTAAGCCCTTGCAATGGATGAAATCAAAAGGGCTTACTTCATCGGGAACGCACACGTTCCCCCCGCCCATAAAGACACTACTGCGATTATAGGATAAGCTCGAAAAGGCTGCCACCGGGGGCCGACCGCTCCTCCTCCCCGGATGCCGCGTTTCACCCTCGCCGCAAAGCAGACCCTTCCCCGCCTTTCAGGCAACGATTCGAGGACGGTGCAGGATGACGGGCGACTTTCCTTGACACCCCTCTGTGCGGGGGCTAAGATCAAAGCACCGGAAACTCCGGAATTGAGGCCACGCGAAGCCGTATCGCACCTGACCGGCGGGGCCCGGCTGCTCCGC
>DRKO01000054.1 GCA_011051745.1 Chloroflexota bacterium
CCACAGCGGCGACATGTTCTTTGAGTACTGCTACCTGCCCGACATCCCCGGCGCGCTGCGGGAGATAGAAAAGGCAGGTGGCCCTGACGCTTTTCTGGAAGACCTGGCCGCGCTCACCCACCTGCGCGATAAGGGACGCGACTGGTTCAAGGCGCTTAACATCGTCGCGATGAGCGCCTGTTACTCCCCCAACCCGGACAGCCCGCACGGCTTTGACCTGCCGTTCGATCCCTATACCGGCCTGCTCCGCGAGGATGTATGGGCACGCTGGAAGGCGCTCGACCCGGTCGAGATAGCCCCCCGTCACCTCGACGCGCTGCGCGGGCTGCGTGCCCTTTACTTCGACTGCGGCAGGCAGGACGAGTATAATTTGTTCCTGGGGGCGCGTCTGCTTCACCGGATACTCGATCAACACGGCGTGCCCCACACTTATGAAGAGTTTGATGGGGGACACCGGAACATCAACTGGCGCTATGACGTTTCACTGCCCATCCTGACACACGCCATCGCACCCCCGGATCATCAAAAATAAGCTCCATGAATCTCCGATCATCTGTTATCCTGCCCATCGCCTCACTGGTGCTCATCGCCTTCACCGCTTGCGCGCCAAACGCGAGCTATATCGTCCTTATCACGGCCACGCCATCCGGCCCGGAGCCGGGCACAGGGGGCGGCCAGCCGGATATCCCAGCCCAGCTCCCCACCCTCAACCCGACCACCGCGCCCACCCCGACCTTTATCCCGACGCCCAACCCCACCCGCACGGCCATCATTGACCCCAACGAAGATCAAATCCACGTGGTGCAGTTCGGCGATACGCTCAGCACCATCGCCGAGGCGTACGGGGTCAGCGTGGACGCCCTCATTCAGGCCAACAATCTGGCGGATGCCAACGTGCTGGCCGTCGGGCAAACGCTGGTCATCCCGCTCTCCGTCCAGACCATCGGACCGGATTTTAAGATCATCCCCGATAGCGAGCTGGTCTACGGCCCGGCCCTGCAGGACTTCAGCGTCGAAGAATTTCTGGAGGGGCGCAACAGCTTCCTGAGCACTTACACGGAGGAGCTAAACGGCCACCTCTGGACGGGACCACAGATCGTGGAACGCGTCGCCCTGGAGCAGAGCCTCAACCCCCGCCTGCTGCTGGCCCTGCTGGAGTACGAAAGCCGCTGGATCAGCCAGCCGATGGTCTCCGAAGACGCCATGCTTTACCCGATGAACTACACCGAGCGGCCCACTCAGGTCTACGGCCTGTACCGTCAGCTTGACTGGGCGGGGAAGATGCTTCAGCTTGGCTATTACGGCTGGCGGCTGCGCGGCCTGAGCGCCGCCCTGCTCTCCGACGGGATGCGCGTCGGGCTGAACCCGACCATTAACGCCGGAACGGCGGGGGTGCAGATGTTGCTCGCCCAGACCCGCACGCTGGATGAGTGGCTGGCGGCCACCCATCACACCGGCTTCTTCCTGACGTACGTCAGCCTCTTCGGCGATCCGTTCCAGTACGCCGTTGATCCCCTGATCCCGCCTGATCTGACACAGCCCCCGCTCACTCTCCCCTGGGGCGAAGGGGAGACGTGGTACTTCACCGGCGGGCCTCATGGCGGCTGGGGTTCGGCGAGCGCCTGGGCCGCGCTGGACTTCGTACCGGTGGAGGAAGTCAACGGCTGCGAGATACCCGATGACTGGGTGACCGCCGTCGCCGACGGGGTGATCGCGCGGAGCGAATACGGGATCGTGGTGCTCGATCTGGACGGCGACGGCTTCGAAGGCACGGGCTGGACGATCTTCTATCTGCACATCTCCAGCGAGGAGCGTCCCGTCGTAGCCGGGCAGCGTGTCCGCGCTGGTGATCCAATCGGACATCCTTCCTGTGAAGGTGGGGTAAGCTGGTCCACACACGTTCACATCGCCCGCCGTTACAACGGTGAGTGGATCACAGCCGATTGCAGCGATTGTCTGGCGACCGTCACCCATCCCCAGTTCAATCTGGATGGCTGGCTGGCCTATTCATTTGGACGCGAGTACGATGGGTCGCTGATCAGGGGGGACGAATACCGCGAGGCGTGCACCTGCCGCGCCCCGCTGAACACGATCACGCGCTGAGCGCGCCCGGAACTTCTTCTACTACCACTCCGATCCGGGGATGCGATGGACGAAAGGCAACAGTTGCCGGGCATTCTCGATGGGGGCCGCCACGTCAAAGAGCAAATAGCAGCCCGACTCCTGAGGGATGGCGTGTGCCCAGCTTGCCAGCCGTAACTGTTGCCCGGCGATGATGGCGTATCCATCGGGAACGGGGATATGCCCGGTCACCAGAACGCGCTGGGGCATTTCCGGCGGGGAATAAACTTCCAGAAAACGAGCCAGAATGTTACTGTAGGCGCTGGGGAGCAAACCGGCCTCGCACTGGGTGAAGAAAAAATCCCACAGTAACGGCCACTCCGGCTTGAGGTTTGTGACGACGAAGCCACGCAGCAGGTCGTTGTAACGGGGGTCGTTCGGACCGCTGACGGCCAGATGATAGCGGGCCATCTCCTCGTACTCCCCCGGATCGAGGCCCAGCGCATCCCGGATCAGCTTCTCCGCCTCCTGTTGGGCCAGCAGCCGGTCGGCCTCTTCCAGCAACGCCTGATGTGAGAAATCCAGCAGGCGCTGAGCAGCCTCCGGGGTGGCCGTTCCCGGCGCGGCTCCCGCGTGGGTCATCATCACGCCTCCGGCGGTGCGGACTGCGAAGGGCAGCGACTTCAGAAACGCGATCACCGGTTCGCGGTATTCGCCCAGCGCGTGCTCGAAGCGGGCGGTGAAGTTAATCTCCCCTTTCGCCAGTGTGACGCCATAAATGTGGGGCAACTCGTGGTTGCCAAGCAACAGGATGACCGTCCGGGAGCCAAGCTCAGCCTGCAATTGCATGATGTCCCACAGGATAGAGAGTGAGGCGTCCTCTTCCGGTGGTCCGTAGCCGTGGATGACATCCCCCAGGAAGATCAGACTGTCGGCCTCGCCCTGCTCGTGGAGGGCAAGGAAATGATCCCGATAGCGGGTATACGGCTCCCACTGGCCGTGTAGATCGGTCACCACGCAGGCGATACCCTGACTGAGGTCAACAGCACGCTTCATCAAGACAGCCCCAGCACAGCCGGACAGATCAAGGCCGCCACCCACGCCGGGCAGGCAGCGGCCATCTGATCAGACGTTCAATATCGAGCCAAAACCGGCGGGGAACCCCCGCTAGTCGTAACCCAGCACGTTCACGACGCTGCGCACCGCCTCGGCAGAGCGGTCAAGCATCGCTTTCTCCTCATCGCTGAGCTTCATCTCGATGACCCGCTCAACGCCATTCGCGCCCAGCACGACGGGCACGCCGATAAAGAGATCATGGTAGCCGTATTCGCCCTGGAGATAGGCCGCGCTGGGGATGACACGTTTCTGATCCTTGATGATCGCCTCAACCATGCTGACAGTCGCGGCAGCAGGTGCATAGTAGCCGCTGTAGCCAAGCAGGCCGACGATCTCACCGCCGCCCTTGCGGGTGCGCTCGATGATGGCATCCAGCGTCTCGCGGTCCATCAGTTCCAGCACGGGGATACCGGCCACGGAGGTGTGGTTGGGGAGGGGAACCATCGAGTCGCCATGCCCGCCCAGAACGATGCCATGTATATCCTTTACGGAGATACCCAGTTCCATCGCGATGAACGTCTTGTAACGGGCGGTGTCCAGTGCCCCCGCCTGTCCGACCACCCGGTTAGGCGGGAAGCCGCTTTCGTGCAGGGCGACGTGGCACATGGCATCAAGCGGATTGGAGACAACCACCAGGATCGCATCCGGTGAGTGCTCAACGAACTTCTTGACGACCGCGCTCACGATCTGCTGGTTGGTCTTGACCAGTTCATCACGGCTGGGATACTTGCCGGTCTTGGGGTCTTTGCGGCGTGGCACACCGGCGGTGATGACGCACACGTCTGAGTTCGCCGTATCGGCGTAATCGTTGGTCCCAATAATCTTGAGGTCAAAGCCTTCCACCGGACCGGCTTCGGCCAGGTCAAGCGCCTTGCCCTGAGGCAGGCCCTCGACGATATCCACCAGCACCACATCGGCCAGCTCTTTGCTGGCGATCCAGTGAGCGGCGGTCGCCCCCACATTTCCGGCCCCGATAATGGTGACTTTCTTCCGCATACTTTTAGCGCCTCCTGAATGCAAACTTAAACTGTTGAACAATGATGATCCGCCGGTACACGCTCTTCAGGCGAGCACCGGCCCGACGAGAGACACGCCCGCTTTTTAGATGCTTTTAATGTGCGGCAGGAACCATTAACCCTGTCCCTGAGATCAAAAAGCGGGCGGGGGATAAACGTCACTCGCTGCACCCGCTCGCCCGCTGGCGGAGAATCGCCACGCTCACCATGCACAGGGGCCTATCCGGCCACCTGCTGCGCGACAAGCTCCTCCTGATGGGGTATGCCCTCCCCCGCAGGGGCTTCCTCCGATTCATGTGATGGCCCGTGCCCGTGTGCCAGAGGATACGCATCTCCTCCCTCCGGCCACCGGACGGTCGGAGGCTGGGGGTAAGCCGGGGCGATCAACATCGCCAGGAACCCGATCACCAGCGCCCCCAGCGTCAGCCCAAGCCCGCCCCAGGCCAGAAAGAGCCTTACACTGCTGCCGGGCAACAGAAGATTCACGAAAAGCACAAGGCATCCCACTGCAAGGAGCAGGCCGAAAAGAGGGTTGAGCTCAGGCTTCCCTGCTTCATCACGCAGCAGAGCGATCCAGAGCACCATTCCGGCGGCCATATAGCCCACGCCAAAAGCCCGCAGAGCAACCAGAAAAGGAGCGCCTGACAGAATATCACCGCTGATACTGCCAAGCGCCAGCGCGACAGCAAATGACAGGAATCCCACCAGAAAAACGAGAGCGAATCGCTTTGCCCAGGGCCTCACGTGTGACCTCCCACGTTGATGTTGATCTCCGGCGATCATGTGGTTGCCGGATACGGCTCAGGAAATAAGCCCTCCGGTTTTCAGGTCCGTTACAGGGCTTACCTGGTTTGAAAGTCGTTTTGAAAAAGCTAACTGGATTGTAGCACGCAGCCGGAGCGGTTGCCAAACCGGACAGGGGCCGGTATCTTCTGACAGCGTGCAACACAGCAGGGGTACGGGACATCAGGGAGAACATTCATGAGCGAGGATCTTCGCGAGTTTGTCAGCACCCACACCGCGCAGGTTCGAGAGCTGGAATACCAGATCAATCTGGCGGTCTGGGAAGGCGCGGTCACCGGCAACCCGGAGGCGCACCGGCGCGAGGCCGAGTTGCGGCAGCAGTGGATGCAGGTCTACGCCGATCCGGAGGCTTATCGGCGTGTCAGGGCGTGGGATGAGGCCAGCGCGGCGGGCAACGATGAATTGCTGGCCCGCCAGTTGCGGCTGCTCCGCCTGACGTATGAAAAGCACCAGATGGACAGGGAAACAATCGCCCGGATCGCAGAACTGGAGCGACAGGCGACGGAGATATACACGACCTTCCGGGGCGAGATCGAGGGGCGGAAAGTCTCCGACAACGAAATCGAGCAAATTCTGCAGAACGAGACAGACTCGGAGAAACGCCGCAAAGCCTGGGAAGCCAGCAAGCAGATCGGGCCACAGATCGCCGACACCGTGCGCGAACTGGCGCGACTGCGCAACAGGGGCGCGCGGGCGATGGGTTACCGCAACTTCCACAGCATGGCGCTCACGCTGGACGAGATAGACGAGGGCGAGCTTTTTAAACTACTGGACGAGCTCTACGAGTTGACCGTCGAGCCTTTCGCCGCCGAAAAAGCCGCGCTGGATGAACGACTGGCGGAGCGTTACGGCGTGCCGGTAGACGAGATTCAACCCTGGCACTACGCCGATCCCTTCTTCCAGAGCGCCCCGCAGACCGGCGACAGCGCCTTTGATCAGTACTTTGAGGGCCGTGATCTGGAGGCGCTGGCTGTCCGCACCTATGATGGGCTGGGGCTGGACGTGCGGGACATTCTGGAGCGCAGCGACCTGTACGCCCGCGAGAACAAGTATCAGCACGCCTTCTGTATACACATGGATCGCGAAGGGGACGTGCGGACGATCTGCAACCTGATCCCTAATCTGCGCTGGGCCAGCACGCTCCTGCACGAACTCGGACATGGCGTTTTTGACAAGTATACTGACTACGCCCTGCCCTGGCTGCTGCGCGGCCCGAACCACACGCTCACGACCGAGGCGATGGCGATTCTGGCCGGGCGCTTCACGCTCGATGAAGCGTGGCTGACGGGCATTCTGGGGCTGGACGAGGCAACCGTGCAGGACATCCTCCCGAACGCGCGGGCTTACCGGCGGCTCGGCCAGATGATCTTCGCTCGCTGGGTGATGGTGATCGTCAACTTCGAGCGGGCGCTCTACGACGACCCGGAACAGGACCTGGATACTCTGTGGTGGGAACTGGTCGAAAAATACCAGCTTGTCAGAAAGCCGGAAGGCCGTCAGGCTCCTGACTGGGCCACCAAGATTCACATCGCCCTCTACCCGGCCTACTATCAAAACTACCTGCTGGGCGAGTTGATGTCCTGGCAATGGGTAGATCGGTTGCTGAGCGAGTGCGGCGGCATTGTGGGCAGGAAAGAGGCAGGGGCCTGGCTCGTGGAGAATGTGTTCAAACGGGCCAACCGTGAAGACTGGAACACGGCCCTTCAGATCGCAACTGGCGAACGCCTGAACCCCAGATACTACGTGGAACAGATGCTCACGTAACCCCGGCGGCCATCCTGCCACGCGGATCAAAAAGGCCGGGCAAGTCATGACCCGGCCTCTCCCATTCTTTGCGAGGGGATCACCCCTTCTGCATGGCAAGCCACTCATCCCGGAGCACGCTCATCAGGTGCGCATCGTGATACTGTCCTTCGCGGAAGATGGTCTGGCGAGCCGTCCCCTCATGAACAAAGCCGCACTTCTCATAGGCCCGGATGGCACGCCGGTTAAACGAGAACACCCACAGGTAAACGCGGTTGAGATTCACCTCGTCAAAGGCAAAGCGAAGGACGATCCGCGTCGCATCGGAGCCATATCCCCGGCCCCAGTATTCTTTCTCGCCGATGACA
>DRKO01000055.1 GCA_011051745.1 Chloroflexota bacterium
AGGTGTACCCCTGGGATCGGGGAACCAATTACGCGGTTGAGATCGGGCGGCGGGCGGCCCGTATGATGCTTGAGGATGCGGGGGAGTGAGCGCCGGGGCCTGCTAAAAAGAAACGCCCGATCATCTGATCGGGCGTTTCTTTTTGGCAGGCCCCGGCGCTCACTCTCCCGCATCCTCGAGCATCATACGGGCCGCCCGCCGCCCGATCTCAACCGCGTAATTGGTCCCCCGATCCCAGGGGTACACCTGACTCATGCAGGCCAGATACAGCCCTTCCAGCGGCGTGCGGATGGAGGGAATGCGCTTCGACTGGTTGACGAACGGGACGGGCTGGGCGTAGGGCGCACGGAACAGCCAGCGCTTCCGAATCCACTCCGGCGAAAAGGCGGGGTTGACGCGCTTCAGCGAGGGCAGGAAACGGCGGGCCAGTTCCTCCTCGCTGAGCCGGAAATGCTCGTGATCGGGGGGCAGGTAGTCGCCCAGATACACGAGGTGGTCGCCGCCGTAATACGCTTTATCCAGATAGTTGGTGTGCTCGACCAGCGCCAGGAAGGGGAAGGGGTTTTTGTCCCTCTCCGGGCTGACGGCGGGCAGGTTCAACCAGTACGTGCCGTCGGTCATGAGGGGACGATCCAGCGCCAGAATCAGGGCCAGCGCCCCGATGCTCTTCAACTCAAGGAGCTGCTGACGGTAGCCCTCCGGCAGTTCGGGGGCCAGACGGGCCATCAGGTGCGGCGAAGTGGTGCTCAGCACCCGGTCGGCCTGCACGGTCTCTCCATCCACGACCACGCGGAAGCCGCCCCCGGCGGCCTGCTCGACGGTGCGAACGGGCGTGCTGAGATGCAACTCTGCGCCCCGCCCGGTCACGACCCCGGCCAGCGCGTCCAGAAAGGCCTGAAAGCCCCCCTCGAAAGTCCCCAGCCGGGCCGTCCGCTTGACCATCCGCGCCCAGAACCAGGCCATGTTGACCTGATCGTAGAGCGCCCCGAATTTGCCGATCAGCAAGGGACGCCAGACCAGCTCATGAGCGCGGCGGCCCACCATGCGCCGCAACCACCGATCGGCGGTGACCTTCTCCAGCGTGATGCCGTTCGGCATGAGCTTGAGCAACAGGCCCACCAGCCCAAAACGCAGCCGGTCGGGCAGGGGGAGGGGCTTCAGGCCCAGCACGTTGACGATCCGCGAGAGGAAGGGATTCTCGAAAACGGGGCGGTCGAGCGGATAGTTGCCCTCCTCCGTCCACAGGCTGGTAACAGGGCTGAGGAACCGCACCCTGTCCGAGTGGCCGATCTCCTCAATCAGACGCAGCACGTCATGATCGGTCGCGAACCAGTGATGGTAAAACTTCTCCAGCGACCACTCCCAGCCCGCATCTCTGAAACCCGCTGCCAGCCCGCCGACTTCTGCCCCGGCCTCAAAGATAATGACGTGATGACCGGCGTTCACCAGATCGTAGGCGGCAGAGAGGCCCGTCACCCCGCCGCCGATGATTACAATCCGCATCTTCGTTGTCCCTGTCTGCATGGTGGTGAGGGCGTCAGGGCGTCTCCGGCCCCGGAGCACGCACGACCTGCGCCGCCTGCGCGAAGTCCCGCCAGCGCACCCCCTGCCGGATCATGTAATAGACTCCCAGCAGGGTGATGGGCAGCCAGAGCGCAGCGTGCAGCACCAGCGTGTAAGCAGCCGCCGTGTTCGCCCCAACGTCAAAGACCTTCAGGATTTCGATGCCCGGCTCGTCGAAGGTGCCCACATAGCCCGGCGAGCTGGGCAGCGTGGTTGCCAGATTCACGACGGCGGTCATCAGCATCAGCACAAAGAAGCTGACCTCAAAGTCGAAGGCGTGCATCACGAACCAGTACTTGGTTGTCTCCGTCAGCCAGATCAGGATGGATGAGACGAACGTCATCGCCATATCCGCCGGACTGCGCAGCGAGGCCAGCCCCTCCATAAAGCGATCGGCGACGGAGAGAAGGCGATCCCGAAGTTCCTCCGCCGGAACCAGACGCCGGAACAGAGCCGTATACAGCCGCCGGGTCAGCGAGGGCCGCAGCGCCAGAACGAAGAACCCGATCAGCGCCCCGAAGAATAGAAACGTCATCCAGACGACGATCCGGTCGAACGGCGCGGGGATGGGGGCAAAGGGCAGCGCGGCAAAGACGAAGATCAGCATCACCAGCCCGTCGAAGATGCGCTCGACGATGATCGTCGCCAGCGACGCGCTGATGCTCACCTCCTCGTTGCGCCTGAGCACCCAGGCGCGGATCACCTCGCCCGCCCGGAAGGGGTAGACGTTGTTCCCCATGTAGCCGATCACAACCACAGGGAACAGCCGGGCAAGCCCGACCCGCTTTACGGGGCGCAGCAGGTAGTGCCAGCGCCAGGTGCGTGCCCACACGGCCACAAAATACACCGCCACGCCGGGGAACAGCCAGACATAGCGCGCGCCCTGCAGGTCAAGCCAGACCTCTTTCAGGTTAAGGCCCTTCAGCGCCAGGTAGACGAAAACGGCACTGATCCCGATCCCCAGCGCCAGCAGGAGCCAGCGTTTCCATTGATCCATCGAGTCTCTCTTAAACCTTCATGACACGGCAGGGCGGCCCGCGCCCCCCCGAAGTGGCCCGATTGTACCATGCGATCCGGGCCGGACGTAACGATAGCCTCTTCCCTCTATACACGCCAGCGCCCCCGATCCCTCATTTCCCCCGCCCGGAAGGGAACCCCGGCCCGGCGGGGAACGTCTTTCAGAAAAGGACCAGAAACAGGCAGGCGGTCGCCTGTGTGTCTGGCCCGGCGGCCTGAAGCCGCCACGCTTGTTCGGTTCTTCGCTTTATGCTAGACTGAGCACGGGTCAGAAACGACGTACGTACCGGCGAGTAGCCGATGTGGAATGCGAGGCGGGAATGGCAAACAGGCCTTTCGCATCCCATACTCAGGGGGTCAGCGATGGGAGACTATGACCGTTATCTGAAGCAGGAGGTCGTCCGGCTCCAGGAAGAGAATCGCTCGCTGCACGAAGAAGTGGCGACCCTGCGGCATTATGTGGACGCCATTCATGTACTGACGGAAGCGATCAGCCAGCTTGATCCCACCTCCCCTCCCATCCCGCTGCTGGACCGCATCCTCTACAACGCGCTGGTCGTCACCGACGCACAGGAGGGCTCGCTTCTGGTTCGGGATGATGAGACTGACGAACTGGTCTTCATGCTCGTTCGCGGGGATGTCGATCGGGAGGAACTGCTCGGCTACCGCCTGCCGCCCGGTCAGGGGATCGCGGGCTGGGTGGTGAGGAATCGGCAGCCCACCATCGCCAATAACGTGCGGGCCGATGAGCGCTTCTACCCCGATGTGGACGACACCTTCGGCTTCCAGACGTACTCGATTCTGGCCGCGCCGATCGAGGGGCGCAGCCAGATACACGGCGTGATCGAGGTGCTGAACAAGCACAACAACGTGCCCTTCAACGAAATCGATCAGGATTTATTGATGCTGTTATGCCGCTTTGCCGGAGAGGTGCTCGACGCCATGCTCCAGCAGGAGGAGAACTCTGCCGCCGCCCAGGATGACGGCGTTGCGTGGCCTGAGTAGCCTCCGGCATTCCGAGCCTGTCCGCCCCGGCGGGAAGGGTGAGGGCGGCAGCTAAAAGACAACCCGCCGGTTTCCATTACATCACACTGAGGCCATGAGATGAAACTGAACGTCGCCCTGCTTGGATTCGGCAACGTAGGCCGTGCCCTCGCCGAGTTGCTCCTTGATCGCTGGAATATTCTGCGCCAGGATTACGATATCGATCTGCGCGTGGTCGGGATCAGCACCGGCAGCCACGGGCATGTTATTAATCCGGCGGGCCTTGATCTACGGGCCGCGCTGGAGATCGTCCGCGCTGGAGAGCGGCTCGATGTCCTGCATGAGGGCCAGCCGCCGGAGGACACCTCGCAGTTTCTGGCGGAATGTCCCGCCGATCTGATCTTTGAGAGCATCCCGACCAACCCCCACAACGGGCAACCCGCCTATGCCTATCTCTTCGGCGCGCTGGAGCGTGGTATCCACGTCGTGACCTCCAACAAGGGGCCGGTCGCGTTCGGCTACCGCGAGCTGAGCGCACTGGCGGAGCGGCAGGGGATCGGGTTCTTCTTCGAGTCAACCGTCATGGACGGCGCGCCGGTGCTGGCCGTCGGGCGGGAGGGGCTCCCTGCCACCCGGATCGAGCGCGTGCGTGGCATCTTCAACAGCACAACCAACTACATCCTCACCCGCATGGAGCAGGAGCTCCTGAGTTTTGAGGAAGCCCTGGCCGCCGCGCAGCAGATCGGCATCGCGGAAACGGACCCCACGCTGGACATTGACGGCTGGGACTCGGCCATCAAGACGGTTATTCTGGCTAACGTGCTGATGGGGGCCGACCTGCGCCCGGTGGATGTGGATCGGAGGGGGATTCGGGACATCACGCTGGCGGACGTTCAGGAAGCCGGTATGGCGGGAGAGCGTATCCGGCTGATCTGCGAGGCGGCACGCCTGCCCGACGGGAGCGTTTCCGCCTCGGTGACCCCCCGCCGCGTCCCGATGGATGACATTCTCGCCGGGATCACCGGCACGACCAGCCTGGTCGAGTTCGAGACCGACACGCTGCGCCGCCTGACGCTTGTCGAGTACGACCCCGGCCCGGACACCACCGCCTACGGGATGCTGGCCGATATGATCAACATCACCCGGGGGCGGCATCGCCAGCGCATTTAACCCCCTTTCACAGTCCGCGAAGCAGGGGGGCGACGGCTCATCGGCTGCCCCGCGCCATCGAACCTTCCCCCGACGCCCGATCATCACGCGACGGGCGGGCGGGTAGGTCTTTTCCCC
This sequence comes from Chloroflexota bacterium, assembly GCA_011051745.1. Lineage (GTDB taxonomy): Bacteria > Chloroflexota > Anaerolineae > Aggregatilineales > UBA3940 > DRKO01. Next base: position 4,852 of record DRKO01000055.1, read on the forward strand.
ATTGGCGCGGGAGGGGATCCTCTGTACGCTATGGCTCACAGACGTATTCCGGCTTTTATGAGCGTGGAGGGAGCAGGTGAGCGATCAGCTCGAGCGCATGAAGGCAATCGTCGCTCAGGCCATCGCCGAGGCTGAGTGCCACCATCGGGGGGTGAGACTGGCAACGGTGCATCTGATCGTCTATGGCGAGACGGCGGAAGAGGCCCTCCGCAGGCTGTTTGAGAAGGCCAGCCGGGGTAGCCCGGCTGAAGGGGCGCGGCTTATCATCGAGCGTGCCACGTCACGCTATATCTGCTGGAACTGCTGCGGGTTGCGCTTCGAGAGCGGCGACGGCGTATGCCCAAACTGCGGTGAGCTTGCGCTGGAGGTCCCGCCGGATATCTCCTTCGCCCTCCAGCGCGTTGAGGTGGCGGGGGCCTTCTGAGCCGTAGCCGGTCGGGCTTCTGACCGGCAGGACGGCGTTCAGGCCCCGTGTCCGCCGCCGGAGGGGCCTTCTCCCCTCCGGTGCTGCCCGGAGTCGGGCTTCCTCTCCCATTTCATCACGGCGATCCGGATGCCAAACAGCCTGCCCAGCAGGTTCCCCAGCCCGGCTTTGAACCTGAGCGGCATGGGAGCCGAGCGCCAGGGGATTTCGACAAAGCCAAAGCGGGCATAGTACGGGACGAGACGGTCCCGGCACTCCAGATAAACGGTTCCTCGCTCCTCTGCCAGCAGTGCCCGGATGATCTGGCCGCCGATGCCCCGCCCCCGCAGGTCTTCGCGCACAACCAGGCTGCCCAGCTCCCGGCAGTTCGGGTAAGGGCGCACCTGACCAACCCCGACGATGGCCCCGTTATGCTCGGCTATGATGAAGGCAGGCCAGTTCAGGCCGGTTGGGTCGAGCCTTGCCTGATGCACCAAGCGGCGGATCACCGGCTGATCAGAGGGGGTGGCCCGCCGGAGCGTGACGGCCAGCCTACTCCGATCCGCCATCAGCGGGGCCGGTCTCCTGTGCTCTGAGGAAGGACGGGATCGGGACAAGGGGCTGATCCAGCGTTTCCGAGAGGGCCTCCAGCCGTGCGATGGTCTCCCCCAGCGTCTCGTAGAGAGGCGTATCCGCCAGAGCGATCGCGATCGGAACGTCGAAGTCAATGTCCACCGGCGCGGTGATGTCGAATTCCTCGTTGATCTCGAAGGTGAACTCTTCGTTGATCGGCACATCGGCGGCCACCGGCACGGTGTGTGTGATGGGGCCGACGCCGGGGATGTCGAGCAGAGTCACAACCGCCGCCGTCCGAACTTCGATCAGTTCGTTGATCGGGATCGGGATTGTTTCGTTGATGGGGACGGTGGTTTCGATTACCAGCGTGTCTTCAACGGGGAAGTTGTACTCGAAGGTGGACTGCTGAAACTCGCTCAGGATGGCGATGGCGTCCTGAATGCTCTGCTGGGCAGCCTGCCGCGCCAGCACGATCTGGCGGATTGTGACGAAGTTAAACACCAGCGATCCAATGGTAAGCAGCCACAGGAGAAGGTATCCCGGCGGCCAGGGGAACTTCCATCTGCGTTTCTTCTCCCTCTCAGGGCCTTCGGGCTGGCCGGTTTCTTCTGTCGGGTGGGTCTCTTCGACGGTCGCTTCCGGCCCTTCGATCAGCGTGCCCCCGGTCTCAAGAGGCTGTGTATCGTCAAGGTTCATGCTGTCTCCTGTATCCTTTCTCTCCGGCGAGATCGTTTCCCAAGTATATGTCATTTCGGGTGAGAGGGCATCTCCGCCGCCGGGGCGCGGGCGCGGCTCAAATTCGCGGGGGCGGGCGATGCGTCCGGAGGGGTGAACTTCCTGCCGGGGGAGAGGCAGGAATAGCCGGACATTTGTCCAAAATAGTTATTGACTCCGGACAAAAATCCGCGTATACTGAGCTTGTCACAAATGTGCAGGACAGGACCCTGTAAAAAACAATTGTGCACTTCTGCGGGAATCTGCACAATCCTCCTGAGGCGAATTCGCAACGGATGAGTCTGCGCTTTACTGGTAGCCGGGCAGCCGTACCCCTGTTGAATTGTTAGAGCCTTTCCACAACTGAGAGATGGTTATCATCGGCGTGGGTGAGCGCCACGTCTGTAGATTGCCACCTGACCTGACTGCTCGCGATCCGTTCACGGGGAGAGGGAACGTTTCAGTAGCTTCGGGTAGGACCTTCCTCTTGTATACCACATGCCGGGGAGCCGCCTTATGCGGTAAGTGATCATCCTTCTATACGTTGTTAGAAGCAACCACATACTCATGAGGAGGTGCGAGAGGGCCAATAAGAGGATAAGTCTACGTTATTCATTCATCGCTGCACGGCGCTGAGCGCGCTGGTAAGTTCATCCGTTGTATTTTCCCGCTAACTTAAGGAGAACAAGATGAATCGCGATTCGGCTTTTGGGGAGTACGTCGCTGAGTTCATTGGCACGGCCATCCTGATCCTTCTGGGTGATGGTGTGGTTGCCAAGGTCGTGTTCGGCACACGGCTGGGCGGCGACTGGAACACCATTGTATGGGGATGGGGTATGGCGGTCGCTGTCGC
>DRKO01000056.1 GCA_011051745.1 Chloroflexota bacterium
CGGGCAGCCCCGCCATGGAGTTTGCCCGAAGGGCAAATCTCCCAAGCCACTCAAGCAAGCTTGAGTTGCCGTTCTGCCTGCGATGAGGGCAGGCAGAGGCAGCGGGGGCGTTATTCGCCTGTGAATGACCTGCCAGCGGCCCCGTGGCCCGGAGCAGCTACCGCCCGGAATGTGCACCCGCGTGCGCAACACGCCATCACGCAGGCCCAACCGAATATCCGAGCGCCAACCCGTGACTGGCAGGTGGGACGCTCCCCTACGCGGGGGAGGGTTGGAGAGGGAGGCGACCGTGGAGTTTGCCCGCAGGGCAAATCTCCCAAGCAACTCAGGCTTGCCTGAGTTGCCACACAGGCCCAACCGAATATCCAAGCGCCAACCTGTGACTGGCCGGACTCTATCCGCCCCCCGCTATCTGCTATAGGCTATAGGCCATACGCCATAAGCTATATGCCCCCCGCCCTCCGCCCCGCGTCCTGTTGACATCCTCGACAGCGTCGTATATGTTTTTAGCAGGGCACACGCGCCTTCTTATTCTGGCTCCCGTGATCGGATCCCTGCGCTCTGACATCATGAACGAATGGCTGGAAGGGCATCGAACCCTCGTACTGTCTGCCATAGGGCTTCTGATCGTCGCAGGCATTGCGGCGTTCCTCATTCGCTGGCAGCCCGCCGAGCCGATCGTGATTGAACCCCCTCCGCCGACCTCCACGCCGGGGCCGATTCAGGTGTACGTCAGCGGGGCGGTTGCGCATCCCGATGTGTACACGCTCCCCTCCGGGGCCATTGTACGGGATGCTGTGGCAGCCGCCGGGGGAGCAAACGCGGATGCCGATCTGGATGTCCTCAATCTGGCCCGTCCCCTCAGTGACGGCGATCATGTTTACGTCCCCCGTGTCGGCGAAGCTCCTACCCCGGCTCCGGCAGGCGAGCCCGGCGCAGTAGCGAGCGGGCCGATCAACATCAACACCGCCAGCGAGGCCGAGCTGGAAACACTGCCGGGCATCGGGCCTGTGCTCGCTCAGCGGATCGTCGAGTATCGGGAGGCTAACGGGCCTTTCGCCACCATCGAGGACATCCAGAAGGTGGCGGGCATCGGACCCGCCACTTTCGAGGACATCCGGGACCTGATCACGGTTGAGTAGCCCGACGTGCCCCCTGCTCCGCTGAGCGGGTCGCCGGGGCAGCCATCATCCCCCGACTCCAGCGTGCCCCCTGTTGTGGGAATCCTCCCAGGTCTCGACTCCGGTCTTCCCCTTTGGGCATGCCCATGCTACACTACCTGCCATGATTACCAGCCTGAACAATGAGCGAGTGAAGCGGGTTCGCGCCCTCCAGTCAAAGAGACAGGCACGGCGGAAGGCTAACCGTTTCGTGCTTGAAGGCCCCCGGCTGGCAAGGGAGGCACTCCTGGCGGGGGCGCCTGTAGAGGAGGTCTTCTACACAGAAGAGTTTGCTGCGGCTCCTGAAGGGGCGTCCCTGCTGGGGGAACTGGGCCAGAGGGGGGCGACCCTGCTCCTAGTGGCCGGGCCTGTCATGCAGGCGATGAGCGACACCCAAACTCCGCAGGGCATCCTGGCCGTTCTGCCCATCGTCGGGCCGGAGGCCCCCTCTGACTTCTCATATGCGCTGGTCATTGATGGGGTACGCGATCCGGGCAACATGGGCGGGATCATGCGGACGGCAGCCGCCGCGGGCGTCCCTCTGATGATCGTCACCGGGGGTACGGTAGACCTCACCAACCCTAAGGTTGTCCGGAGTGCAATGGGCGCTCACTTCCGCCTGCCTGTGCAATACCTGAGCTGGGAGGGCATCATGAGCCGTCTGGCCGATCATGCCATCTTCCTCGCCGAAGCCGGACACGGCGCACCCTACTTTCAGGTTGACTGGACACAGCGTTGTGCGCTGATTGTCAGCGAGGAAGCACACGGCCCCAGCGAACGGGCTCGCCAGGCTGCTCACGCCCCGGTGACCATTCCCATGCCGGGACAGATGGAATCGCTGAACGTGGCGATAGCCACTGGCATTCTGCTGTTTGAGATGGTGCGCCAGCGCAGCCAGCATCGTGGCTGAGCCAGCAGAGGAGGAGAAACCATCGTGAACATCCGGTCAGTTACCGCCTTCGCGGATGTGTCCTATCCGCTTGAGTCAGGCGCAATTGCAGCGGCAGGGGAGGCGTTACGGGCTGCTCGCGAGGCACTGACGGAGGCGGGATATACGGTTCAGACGATCCGGCTGGCAACGCAACCCTTCCCCACCATCCTGAACGAGGCCGGGCCGGGCCGGGCCGTTGATTTTGCCAAAGACCTCGAGGCCGTTTCGTTCGTCCACGAGATTGACTATGTCGGGCTGGGACCTGCCCGTCCGGGCGATGCCGCCGCCTTTATCGAGGCGCTGCCCGACGTGCTGGCGAATACAGAGAACATCTTCGCAGGGATCGCAATCGCCAGTCGGGAATCCGGAGTAAGCCTGCCCTGTATCCGTCGCGCGGCTGACATCATCAGGCGAGTTTCCCTGCTGGAGGAGAACGGCTTCGCCAACCTGCGGCTGGCCGCGCTGGCGAACGTTCCGCCCTGGTCGCCTTTCCTGCCAGCCGCCTATCATGGCGGGGGGCCACCACGCCTTGCACTTGCGACCGAGAGCGCCGATCTGGCCGTCCACGCCATCACGGGGGCCAAGTCGCTTGAAGAGGCCCGCACACTGCTGATCCGGTCTATCGAGACGGAAGCGGAGCGCCTGGAAGAGGCGATTCAGCCCATCGCAGGCCGCTTTGAGATGCGCTTTCAGGGCATTGATTTCTCGCTGGCGACCTTTCCAGAGGAAACACGCAGCATCGGGGCCGCTCTGGAGCGGCTGGGGCTGAGCCGCCTTGGCGAGCATGGATCCCTTATGGCTGCCGCTTTCCTGACCGACGCGCTCGACCGGGCCCGGTTTTCCCGCACCGGATTCTGCGGGTTGATGCTTCCCGTGCTGGAAGATGCCGTTCTGGCGCAGCGGGCCGCCGAGGGGGTGCTAACTACCAGAGACCTGCTGATCCTGTCGGCTGTCTGCGGTACGGGGCTGGACACCATCCCCCTGCCTGGCGACGTGGGGCAGGATGCCCTGACGGCGATTCTGCTTGACGTTGCGGCCCTGTCGCTGCGCCTCGACAAACCCCTGACCGCCCGCCTGATGCCGATCCCCGGCAAGCAGGCCGGGGATGAGACGACGTTCGATTTTGGCTACTTCACCAACAGCCGCGTTCTGGCGGCCCCCGATCAGCCGTTGAGTGGCCTGTTGAGCGGTGATGAGCAGGTACAGATAGGGTCACGGGTTACGCAGGCGGAGAAGAAGGATTGAAGCCGCAACGCCTTATGCCGCCGAACGTTGCTCGCTTTCCTCATGCTGTCCCAGCCAGAAGTGATGGGGCAGCACCGTGTTGGAAGCCCGGACCTCCAGCCCCGCGATCAGAGTATCCCCTTCGGGGAGCATCAGGGGATTGACGTAGCAGAGGGTCGGACGAACCCCGTATTTGGCCTCATAGTGCCGGGCAGCGCGAGTCAGCTTGGCGCTGAGGTCTCGCCGCTCGTCGTTGTCAAACCACAGCATCCCAACGTGCATTGCTATCTCCTTCAGGTCGTAGGGTACAGGGGGTAGAACCTGTGTTCTATTGTATCGGAACATAAGTTCTAGCACAAGTGCCTGACAAGAATCCAGGCAGGGCAACTTCTCGTGGGGCTCCCGATCCAACTTGCGTAAATCCGCCAGCCGATCTATTATCGAACTGCGATATCGTAGTTCGATATTCAGGTGAGGCAAATGTTACGGGATATTTTGCTTGGGTTTGCCAGAATACACATTCTCTACCACGCCGGACGTGGGCCGGTCTATGGAGCCTGGCTGAGCGAAGAACTCGCCCGGCATGGGTACGAACTTGGGCCGGGCACGCTCTATCCAATGCTGCACGGCCTTGAAGCGGCGGGTTATCTTGCCAGTGAGAAACGGGTGACAGAAGGGCGTGTGAGGCGGTATTACACATTGACTCCTTCCGGGCGCAGAGCGCTGGCCGAGGCACGAGCAAAAGCACTTGAACTCGTGGCCGAGATCACGGAAGGCGAGAGTCCCGAATCTCAGGCATCAGAAACACGAGAAGAGGATTAGGTGATGCAACCATCAACAGACGCATCTATCCGGGAGCCGGAGGAAACCCCTTCGGCGGTCAAATTGAGCCAGCTACCGCGTAACGTCTGGGTCGTTACGATAACCAGCTTCCTGACGGATGTCTCCAGTGAGATGATCCTGAATCTGCTCCCTCTCTTCCTCGCCAATGTGCTTGGCGTCCGGACGAGTGTTATCGGGCTGATTGAGGGGC
>DRKO01000057.1 GCA_011051745.1 Chloroflexota bacterium
CAGCGGCCATCACGGCCACCGCCAGACCAGCCATGTAATGTGCCCCAACCGCCAGAGCCGTCGCCAGTACAGATGCGCTCCACAGCATCACCGCCCGCCAGCGAGGGCCTTTCTGTGGTATCTGGCGAGGCGGCAGGGGGAACCATCGCAGCCACAGAACGGCCAGCAGCAGGAGAAAAAACTGGACGTAGACGTAGTGCTTGACCTCCCGGCTGTAGTAGACCTGCATCGGCGCAACGGCCATCAGGAGAGCCGTCAGGAGAGAAGCTCCGTGCCCCACCCGGAGCATCCGCGCCAGCCGGGCGCTCAGCGCCACACACAGCACTCCCAGCCAGACGCTCAGCAGGCGGGCGGTGAAAGCTGTCGTTCCCATCAGGCGCAGCCAGCCCCCCAGCAAAACGCGGTAGGCGGGCGGATTGGTGTCCTGCCAGAGGATATGAAAACGCAGGATGTCGGACAGGGGGAAGCGGGCGAATGTCAGGCTGACCCCTTCATCAAACCAGAGGGCACGGGCGTCCAGCCAGAGCAGGCGCAGCCCGGCGGCCAGTAGAAGAATTACCGGCATCAGCCACAGGCCGGGGGAGTTTCGTCGGTGGGTCACGGGGCAAGTATAACCCCCTCACCGGCAGGCTGCCAGACCGGCACTCTGCCCCGGATCGAGGGTTTCTCCAGCCGCCGGGTAACCATGCCGGGCAGAACACGGTATACTTCCCAGCCGGGGAGAGCGTTTTACAGGAGAGGGAAGCACGGGACCATGTCGGACGGTCGCAAATTCTGGTCTTGGGAGAATCTCGCAACTTATTTGCTTCACAGGTTTCTTATCATCCCCCTGGATGATCCTCTGGAGGTGCGGCGCGGACGAATCGCCATCATCCTGACCGCTATCATCCTCTCTGCGGGCGTCATTAATCTGATCCACCGGGGCACGATGATGTTCCTCCATCCGGAGCCGTTCCACGGCGAGAACTGGACGCTAACGGGGTTGATCATACGCTTCATCGCTCTGGGCGGAGTTGTCATCGGCGCAGCCCGGCAGGGCGAGGTGAAGCTGGCGTCTCTTCTGCTCCTTGTGAGTATGGCGACCTCGGTAGGCGGGCTCTCGCTTATTTACGGGATACATGGCACGCCTCAGATTACCGTTGTGCTGTGGCTGACGTTTCTGGTCTTTTCAGCCGGACTGTTGGCCGGACCCGGCTGGGGGTTGCTTCTGGGTTTGATCTGCGGACTGGCCGAGGCAGTGGCGGTGAGCGTTTTCTGGCCGGAGATGGGTTCCGGCCTGATCATGAGCCTCTTTGTCTTCAACCTGACGTTCGGGCTCAGTGCCTGGTTCTTCGCCGGTTCGCTGGAGCAGACGCTGGCAGCCGGGGATCATCTGAAGCAGGAAGCCGCGACGGCCCGGCAATTGACCAGAGAAATCGCCAAACTGCATCAGGATGCGATGGCGCGGGCCAGCCGGGAACTCAGGACGCCGCTTGATCTGACGCGGGCATGGGTGGATGTTCTGGGAAGGGAGGAGGAGAACCTCAGCCCGGCTGGCCGGGAGGCGCTTGCCATGATCCAGAGGAATATCCACGAGCTGGGCAGTCTGGCAGACAAGATGCGCCAGATTTCACGTCTGGAGGCCCTCCGCCAGAATCCGGCTCAGGAGACTTTCTCCCTCTCGGAGCTGCTGTACAGTCTGGTTGAGAACTTCGCGCCGCTGGCGGCGTACAAAGGTCTGCGCTTCCGCTGCTATCTTGACCCCCGCCTGCCCGATCAGATACGGGGTGATCCGGACGCCCTGCGCTATATCATCTGGAGGCTGGTTTATAACGCCCTTCGCTTCACTCAGGAAGGCAGCATAAGCATCCGTGTTGGGCCGGAAGGGCCCGATCGGTGGAGCATCTACATCAGCAATAGCGGCCCGGGGTTTCGGAAGAAGTTCCAGCACCGTATCTTCGAGCCGTTTTTCCGCCTGCGCCCACCCGGCGTCTGGGCTCAGGGGGGCCCGGGGCTGGGGCTAACGCTCGTCAGGGAGCTGGTGCGCACGATGGAGGGGGAGATCAATCTGGAGAGCGAGCCGGGCCAGAGCACAACCTTTGTCGTCACTCTACCTCTGCTGAACGAGCATCGCGCCTCCTGAAAAGCGTTGCCACTTCCCGGAAGGGGTGTATACTCCTGATCAATCATCAAACTGCGAGGGAAGCGGGGAAAGCCGTCCGGTGAATGGCTCCCCTTCTCCTCGCCGGTAAGCCCCTCGCGGCTGGATCAGCCCGGCGGAGGCTTACTTAGAAAGCGCAACCTGACATGACTTTAACGTACCAGCAGGCGCTGGAATATATCTACAGCTTTGACGATCCCTATCTGGCCGCCCTCCGGGATCGGGGCAAGCCTGGATGGGGCCTTTCCACAATCCGGGCGATTCTGAACAGGCTTGGCGATCCCCATCTCGCTTATCCGACCGTCCACGTTGCCGGAACCAAGGGCAAAGGCTCGACCTCCGCCTTCATCACGCAGGGGCTGATCGAATCAGGGTTGAAAACCGGTCTGTACATCTCGCCCCATTTACAGGACTGGCGGGAGCGAATCCAGATCAACCGGCAGTGGATCGGGGAGGAGGCACTGGCCCGGCTGGTGGAGGACTTCCAGCCTTACGGAGATCAGATGCCTGATCTGAGCGCCTTTGAGGTGATCACGGCGCTGGCCTTCTGGCACTTTGCCCGCGAGGGCTGCGATGTGGCCGTGATCGAGGTCGGGCTGGGCGGACGGCTTGACGCTACCAGCGTCGTGGAGCCGGAAGTCGCGGTGCTGACGAGTATCAGCCTGGATCATACTCAGTTTCTGGGCGATACGGTCGCCCAGATCGCACAGGACAAGTCCGCGATCATCAAGCCGGGCGTGCCCGTCGTCAGCGCTCCTCAGGTTCCAGAGGCGCAGGCCGCCATTGAGGCCCGCGCGGCGGAGATGGTCAGCCCCCTGATCCTGATCGGGCGGGACTGGCACGTGCAGACGCTCTCCCTGACATGGGAGGGCAGCGAGGCGCTCATCGGCGAGGGGGACGATCTACAACGCTACACCGTCGCCCTGCCGGGCGCCTTTCAGGTTGAGAACGCCGCCGTCGCGCTGGCAACGCTCCGCGAGCTTGAACGCGCCGGTTTGCCGGTCAGGCGGGAAGCCTGGCACGGAGCGCTGGCTCATACACGCTGGCCGGGGCGGCTGGAGACGATCTCCCGTGAGCCCCGCGTCCTTGTTGATGGGGCGCACAATCCTTACTCAATAAGGCAGTTGCTTGCCTCGCTGGAAATCCTGCTGGAAGGCCGCTCCCTGAGCGTGGTTTTCGGCTGCATGGCCGACAAAGATATTGACGGGATGCTGGAAGCGTTGCTGCCAGCCGCCCGACAGGTGGTCCTGACGCAGGCCGATCATCCCCGTGCCGCCAGCCCTGAGGCTCTGTGGAAGCGGGCGATACAGCAGATACGGGCGGCCCAGCAACAGGGGGCAGACTGGGCCGGGGAGATCACTCTGATGCAGGCCGCCGATGTCGGCGGGGCTGTTCGACTGGCGCTCGGCCGTGCGGAACCCGATCAGGTGCTCTGCATCACCGGCTCGCTGGCCGTGGCCGGAGAGGCCCGGACGGCTCTTCTGGAAGACGACTCCCTGATTACCGCGATCCCTGGTAGATTCAGTGCAGGGCACTCACCAGCCTGAGGGCTATGACCCGTTTTAGAGCAGGGGGTCTCCCCTGAGAACCATTACCACGTTCCACATCATCCTGAGAACGGAAGCGCAGTAGTAAAGCGCACGGAGTGAGTATGTCACATCTGGATAGCAGTTTCCCGGATATGCTGGGAGCACTCTCAGAGTTCGACGAAATCAACGAGGCGCAGCCGGATAAGGAGGGGATCATTACCCTGCCTCTGATCCCGCTCCGTGATCTGGTGCTCTATCCGAACATGGTAACGCCTCTGTTTGTCGGACGCCGCCGCTCATTGCAGGCGATCAACGTGGCCCAGCAACTGGACGAGACCATCATCTGCGCCACTCAGTTAGACGCCGAGATCGAAGAGCCGGAGCCGGGGGACATTTACACCATCGGAGTTGAGGTTGCGCTGGGGCGGATGCTCCGCATGCCTGACGCCACCCTGAGCATCCTTGTGCAGGGGAGGCGGCGGGTCGAGATCGTGGGGTATGAGCAGACTGAGCCTTACTTCCGCGTCCGGGCACGCCCGATCGCGGAGACGAGCGAGCCGAGCCCCGAACTCGAAGCGCGTATGCGGGCCGTGCTTGCCCTCTTTGAGAAGTGCGTCCAGCTTAACCGCAACATCCCGGAGGACGCTTACATCTTCGCCATGAACATCCAGGACCCCGGCTGGCTGGCCGACATGGTGGCGGCTACGCTCGACATCAGCACCGCGCAACGGCAGGAGCTTCTGGAGGTCTTCGATCCGGCGGAACGTCTGCTGCGCGTCAGCATCCTGCTGGCGAAGGAACTGGACGTTCTGGAGCTTGAGGACAAGATACACGATCGCGTTCAGCAGGCGGTGGATAAATCCCAGCGGGAGATGTTCCTGCGGGAACAGATGCGGGTGATCCAGAGCGAACTGGGGGAGACAGACGTTTTCCAGCAGGAACTGGCCGAGTTGCGCGAGCGGATCGAAAACACGCCCATGCCGGAGATGGTCAGGGAGAAGGCCACCAGAGAGCTTAACCGGCTGGCCGGGATGCCTCCGATGGCCCCGGAGGTGGGCATCATCCGCACCTATCTGGACTGGTTGCTTGAGCTGCCCTGGGTCAAAGAGAGCGAGGACAACCTCGACATCGAGCATGTGGCGCGGGTGCTCGACGAGGAGCATTACGGCCTTGAGAAGGCTAAAGAACGCATCCTTGAGCACATCGCCGTGCGCAAGCTGGCCCCCGACAAGATGAAGTCTCCGATTCTGTGCTTCGTCGGGCCGCCGGGGACGGGCAAAACCTCGCTTGGCAAGTCCATCGCGCGGGCGCTGGGGCGGGAGTTTGTGCGTGTTTCGCTGGGCGGCGTGCGGGACGAGGCCGAGATACGCGGCCACCGCCGCACGTACATCGGCGCGATGCCGGGTCGCATCATCCAGACGATGCGACGGGCCGGGACCGTCAACCCGCTTTTCATGCTCGATGAGATTGACAAGCTCGGTGCGGATTTCCGGGGGGACCCTTCCGCCGCGCTGCTGGAGGTGCTCGACCCGGAGCAGAACCACGCCTTCTCCGACCATTATCTGGAGGTGGATTACAACCTCAGCCGGGTTATGTTCGTGACCACCGCCAACTTCACCGATCCCATCCCCCCGGCGCTGAAAGACCGGCTGGAGATCATCGAGTTCCCCGGCTACACGGAGGAGGAGAAGCTGCACATCGCCCGCCAGTTCCTGATCCCCAGAGAACTGGAAGCGCACGGCATTCAGGACAAGGGCATCCGCTTTGAGCGCTCGACGCTGCGGGCCATCATCCGGGAGTACACCTACGAAGCAGGCGTCCGCAATCTGGAGCGCGAGATCGCCAACATCTGCCGCAAGATCGCACGCCGCATTGCCGAGGGAAAGTCATATCCCAAGCGCATCACGCCGCGTATGCTCTCCCGCTATCTGGGGCCACGCCGCATTCCGGGGCCGCCGATCACCACCGAGGATGAGGTCGGGGTTGCGCTCGGTGTGGCATGGACGGAGGTCGGGGGTGACGTGCTGGCCGTCGAGGTGACGCTGATGCCGGGCAAGGGG
>DRKO01000058.1 GCA_011051745.1 Chloroflexota bacterium
CCAGATCATGGAAGAGGGTCACCTCTCCGATGCGCGGGGGCGGATGGTGGACTTCCGCAACACGATTATCATCATGACCAGCAACGTCGGCGCGGACACCATCAAGCGCAGCACTCAGCTTGGGTTCAACGTCCCGCATGACGAAGAGATCGCGGAGAGCGAGGCCTATGAGGAGATGCGCAAGAAGCTGATGGAGCAACTCCGCCGGGCCTTCCGTCCGGAGTTCCTCAACCGTGTGGATGCGACAATCGTTTTCCGCTCACTGACGAAGAACGAGATCACGGAGATCGTGGACCTGCTGCTGAGCGACGTGCGCGAGCGGCTGCTTGAGCACGACATCAAGCTGGAGGTCACCCAGGCGGCCAAGGAATATCTGGCCGAGCGCGGGTACGATCCGGAGTACGGGGCGCGACCGCTGCGGCGCGTCATTCAGAACGAGGTGGAGGACGCGCTCTCGGACGGCATCCTGGCGGGCCGTCTGGAGGCGGGGCACGTCATCGTGGTTGACTATGTGGATGGCGAACTGACCTTCACGCAGCGCGAGGATGAGCTTGAGATGCCCGCTCCGATGACATAGCGACCTCTCCACATCAGCCGGAATCACAGGCGGGGTCAGCGTGATGCTGGCCCCGCTTTCTGTTACTCTGCCGCCGGGTTGTCCGGTGCGCTATACTTGTCCCATTCTGTCAGTCACACAGCACCCGGAGGGATAAGTTTCCCCATGAGCAACGACGAACTTCTGGCCCGCAAAGAAAAGTATCAACGGGTGGCAGCCGCGCTGAGGAAAGAATACGGAGCCCCGCAGTGGCGGCAACATCTGCCACCGGTGGATGAGCTGGTGAGTACGATCCTCTCGCAGAACACCTCCGACACGAATCGGGACCGCGCTTTCTACGCGCTCAAAGAACGCTTCCCGAACTGGGAGGCAGTGCGCGACGCAGACGTAGAGGAGGTGATCGAGACGATCCGCCCCGCCGGACTGGCAAACCAGAAAGGGCCGCGCATTCAGGCCGCGCTGCGCTACCTGACGGAAACGCAGGGCCGGATCACACTCGACCACCTGAAGGATACGGACGTTGAGGAGGCAAAGGCCTGGCTGACCGCGATAAAAGGGATCGGCCCCAAGACGGCCGCCATCATCCTTCTCTTCGGGATGAATAAACCCGCCTTTCCGGTGGATACGCACGTCCACCGCGTCACGCGGAGGCTGGGGCTGATCGGCCCCCGCACCAGCGCCGAGAAAGCTCACGAGGAACTGGAGAAGATCGTCCCGCCGGAGGAGTACTACGCCTTTCACCTGCAGGTGATCCAGCACGGGCGGAAAGTGTGCCACGCACGCAACCCCAAATGCGGGGTCTGTGTGCTTCAGAGCGAGTGCGACTATTTCAACGCGCCCGACCCCGACGGGCAGGGAGACAGGTAAACCCCCTCACTCGATCACGCGCCGGAGAGTGCGCGTGGAGACGAAGGTCATAACGAGGGTCAGAAAGAGGATGGCGAGAGCATCCGGCCACAGGGCCGTAATATTCGCGCCTTTCAGCATCACGCCGCGCACGATGGTCAGGTAGTGCTGTAGAGGGATTGCCCACGAGACACGCTGGAGCGCGAGCGGCAACGTGGTGATCGGAACCAGATAGCCCGAAAGCGTCATCGCCAGCATTGCCCACACAAATACGACGGTGGTGGCCTGCTGCTGGGAGCGGGCGATTGTGGAGATCAGCAGAGCGTAGCTGATCTCACAGGCGAGGTAGAGAATCGTCAGCCCGAACAGCACCGCGAAGGAGCCCCGAAAAGGCACTTCAAACACGACCTGCGTCACGGCCAGCATGATGAGAAAGTCAATGATGCCGATGATCAGAGGTGTAATGGCCTTCCCGGCGATGATCTCAAGCTGGCGAAGCGGGGTGATGGTCAGCATCTCAATCGTGCCGATCTCCCTCTCCCGCACGATCCCCATCACGGCGACCAGCGTCGTGATCTCGAAGGTGATCAGCCCCAGTTGTGAAGTGATCGAATCGGGCCGGAAGTCGAGCGTCTGATTGAACAACGCCTCCGGATGCACCCTGATCCCACCCCGCGATGGTAGATCGGCATCCACCAGCACGTCATCCACCAGCGACTGGACCGCCCCCTGGGCCGCCCCCAGCGTTCGGCTGGCGATCATCCAGCTTACCCCGTCAATGATGACCTGCAACTGGGCCGTTTCCGTCGTTGAGCGGGTGTCTTCCATAAACCCCGGCGGGATCACGACGATGCCCATCGCATCTCCCCGGTTGATCAGGTCGCGGGCCTGCTCCAGGTTGTCCGGAAAGTAGGCCACAACCAGCTCACTCGTGTTGTCAAGGGCGGTGATGATCTCCCGGCTCAGGGGGGAAAGGTCGTAATCCACAACGGCGATAGGGATGTCCTGAATGTCCTGCCCGATGGCGCGTCCCAGCAGGATGATCTGCAGCATCGGCCCCAGCAGCGAAAAGCCCAGCAGAACGCGGTCTCGCGAGAACTGGATGATCTCTTTGTGAATCAGTGCCATCAAGCGGTGAAACATAACGCTGCCTTTGACCTACCGGAGTTTCTTCGAGAAAGACAGGATGCTGGCTGCAAGGGCTATGAACGCCATTCCGGCCAGCGCCAGCGCTTCCGGCCACAGTTCAACCAGTGTCACGCCCTTGAGCGCGACCCCCCGCGAGATGACGATGTAATGCGTGCTGGGCAGGCTGAAAGCCAGCGCCTCGGAGAGGAACGACGACTTGTCAATCGGGAGGATCAGGCCGCTGAGGAAAAAGCTGGGAATGAACAGCGTCAGCAGGACGATAGAAGTCACCGTCCGCTGGCTGGGGACGTAGTTAGCGATGAAAAGGCAGAACCCCATTACGGCCAGCATGTAATCTGCGGTGAGCAGCATGTAAAGCCCCAGCTTCCCCCGGAAGGGAACCCGGAACCAGTAGACGGCCACCGCCAGAGCCAGCAACGTGCCGATCACGCCCAGGCTGAGGTAGACGACCAGCTTACCCATCAACAGCTCATGCCCCAGAACGGGCGTCGTCACCAGCGTTTCAAACGTGCCGCTTTCCTTCTCACGGGCAATGCCGAGGGCAACGGCCATCGCGGGCAGGATTAACACCAGCGCCATCAGGCCGGGAACCATACTGAACTGTGATCGCAGGTTGGCGTTGAACCAGACCCGTATCCGAACATCAAACGGCAGGATGCCCGGTTCGCCCAGATCGGCCACATAGGCCTGAGTACGCTGCTCAATGGAGTTGATGACCTGAAACGCGGTCCCGGCGTCGCTGCCGTCAACGATCAGGTTCACAGAGGCCTGCTCGTGGGCGCTCAGGTGACGTCCGAAGCCGGGAGGGATGACCAGCGCCGCATCGGCGCGGCCCATCTGGAATAGCTCTACGACTTCGTCATAGTTCTGGAAAGTTGCGACGAGCCGGACATCGCCGTCGGCGGTCAGGGCGTGGATGTACTCCAGCGATTGCGGGGATTGATCCTGATCGTTTAAGGCGAGGTGGGCCCGGTCAACGTCGAAGGAGAAGATGTAGGCAAGAAGGGTAAGCAAGACGGCTGGGGAAAGGATGGTGAGAAACAGGAAGCCGGGGTCCAGCCAGATATGCTTGTACTCCTTGATGATGATTGCGGCAGTACGACGTAACGAGTTTCTTAGTTTCAACAGTGGCCTCCACGTCGCTGTGGCGCCTTCAGGAAAGAGTCCCGGTCTAGCCGCATGAAGTGGCTCAAATATACAGCAAAGATCACGAAAAATCTACCGCCGCGCGTCTCAGGGCCGCGCGGATGCGTTGTAGTTTGTCCTGCGGTACGTTATAATTCCGCTCGGCCCGGCACTTATGTACCATGCCGGGCCCCCGTACGTTGAAGTGCGGAGCCTGCACGTTGCCTGATCCGGGCGGTCGTGCCGGCCTGTCAGGGCCGGTTCCGCTGCGGATATGAAGGCGGCGGAAGATTAAAACGAAAGGACCTTCAAACATGACCGTTACCTCGAACGCTTCTATCACCATGAAGTCTCTGCTCGAAACGGGTGTCCACTTCGGGCATCGCGTCCGCAAGTGGAACCCGAAGATGAGACCCTACATCTTCACCGAGCGGAATGGCATTCACATCATTGACCTTCATCAGACCCTTAAAGCGCTCCGTGAGGCCTATGACGTGGTGCGCGAGCAGATCGCCGACGGAGGGAGCATCCTGTTCGTCGGAACCAAGCGTCAGGCCCAGGAGATCATCGCCCGTGAGGCGCAGCGCTGCGGGATGCCTTATGTTAACCAGCGCTGGCTGGGCGGGACCCTGACAAACTGGCGCACGATCCGGCAACGGATCGAATACCTGAAAGACCTGGAGGCCCGCCGCGACCGGGGCGAGTTCGACCTGCTGGCCAAGAAAGAGGCTTTGAACCTCAACCGGAAGATCGAAAAGCTCAACGCCCGCCTGGGCGGCATCCGCGAGATGAAAGACTTGCCGAACCTGCTCTTCGTCGTGGATGTCCGCCGCGAGCATACAGCCGTCCACGAGGCCAACATCCTCAACATCCCCATCATCGCAATGGTGGATACCAACTGCGACCCGGACCCCATTGATTACGTAATTCCGGCCAACGACGACGCTATCCGGGCGATCAAGCTGATCACAGGTGTGATCGCCGATGCTGTGCTGGAAGGGCTGGCGCTGCGCAAAGAGGAAGAAGAGGAAGCCGAGCTTGCCGAGGTGTACGACTACGAGGCAGCGGCTGAAGAAGAAGTTGCCGACGAGGATTTCCTCGGGCAGGCCACTCTGGAGAAGCTGAAGAGCGGAGTCCTGGACTTCGGAGACGAAGAGGAAGAGGCTGAAGCCGCTGAGGAAGAAGAAGCTGCCCCGGCTGAGGCACAGGAGAGCCCGGCGGATGAGGCCCCGGCAGACGAAGCGGTCGCCGGGGAGCCGGAGGCCGGAGCCGGGGAGACTGCCGAGTCTGAAGCAGAGGAAAGCAACGAAGAGACCCCTGAGAGCTAAAAAGCTCTCTGACACTTACCAATGAGGGAAGACCTGCATGACAGTAACCGCACAGATGATCAAAGAACTCCGCGAAGCGACGGGCGCGGCCTTCCTTGACTGCAAGAACGCGCTTGAGAAGTACGACGGAGATATCGAGAAGGCCAAGACCTACCTGGCAGAGAAGGGCCTTGCCACCGCCCGCAAGAAGGCCGGGCGTGAGGCTTCCGAAGGGTTGATCGAGACATACACCCACCACGGTGGACGGGTCGGCGTGATGGTGGAAGTCAACTGTGAGACGGACTTCGTCGCCAACACCGATCGCTTCAAAGAACTGGCGCACGATCTTGCCCTTCACATTGCTTTCGCAAAGCCACTTTACGTAGACGTTGGCGATGTCCCTCAGGAGGTGCTGGAGGCGCAGAAAAAGGCCTTCCATGATGAGGCAAAGGCTCAGGGAAAGCCCGATCACATCATCGAGCGCATCGTAGAAGGACGCCTCAACAAGTTCTTCTCCGAGGTGTGTCTCCTGCAACAACCGTTCGTGAGAGACGACGAGATCACAGTAGGAGACCTGATCGTCCAGGTTGTCGCCGAGCTAAAGGAGAATATCCGCGTTCGCCGCTTTGTGCGGTACGAACTGGGAGAAGCATTACCTGAGACCGGCGAAGGGGCATAATTCGTCAGGACAGGGGGATTAGCGCAGACGGGCTAGTCCCCCTTTATTCTGTCGGCTGCAGGCAGAACGACCTGACTCTGCAGCCAGAGGACGTGCTTTTCGGTACAGGGAGAAGGAACGTTGAGCCAGAATCCGGCCAGAGGACTCAAGTATCACCGGATTCTCCTCAAGCTGGGAGGGGAGTCGCTCTCCGGTGAAGCGGGGTTCGGGATCGACCCTCGCCAGGTAGACCGGATCGCCAGCAAGATCAAGCGCGTCAAAGACCTGGGAGTTGAGATCGCAATCGTGATCGGCGCTGGCAACCTGTGGCGCGGACAGACCGGCATGGAGGCCGGGATGGAACGCGCGACAGCCGATTACATGGGCATGATCGCCACCGTGATGAACGCGCTGGCCCTTCAGGACGCGCTGGAGAGGCAGGGAGTCGTGACCCGTGTCCAGACCGCCATCGAGATGCGATCCGTCGCCGAGCCGTATATCCGGCTGCGGGCTATTCGCCATCTGGAAAAGGGCCGCGTGGTGATCATGGGGGCCGGAACCGGCAACCCTTACTTCACGACAGACAGCGCCGCCGCGCTACGGGCTATGGAGATCAACGCCGACGTGCTGATCAAGGCGACGAAGGTAGACGGCGTCTATGACAGCGACCCCAAGACAGACCCGAACGCCAGACGCTACGACCACCTGACGTTTCTGGAAGCGTTGAACATGCGGGTTCGCGTGCTGGACAGCACCGCCATCTCTCTCTGCATGGACAACGACCTGCCGATTCTGGTGTTGAACCTGTGGGAAGAGGGAGCGCTGGAGCGTGCCATACTGGGCGAAAAGGTGGGAACGATCATCAGTTAACGTACCGCTCGCCGGATATTCAACAGCGCGGCCCTTCGCACTTCAGAGCCGCGCTGTTTTTTTACGCTCCCCGGCGTGGGGTTAGCCCAGCCGGAACGATGAGGCGATGAGCGTGTAGAACTGGCCGTTGTCGTCCGTAAAGCTGATGGCGTACACCCGTCCACCCTGGGGGATAAACCACACAACCAGGCCGTTACCGGCGGTTACCTCCGTGCCGGGGTAGGCCCCCAGCGTGGCCTGCGTCGTTGTGTAAGACTGCCCCGGTGCTTCCGCCGCCATGACGCTCTGGATGGCGG
>DRKO01000059.1 GCA_011051745.1 Chloroflexota bacterium
CGACGATGCCTACTACTACCTCACGCTGGCAAGGCACTTCGCCACTTCCGGCCTCTGGACGTTCGACGGCGGCGTCAGCGTCACATCCGGCTTTCATCCCCTGTGGGCGTATATGCTCTCTCTGCTGTGGCTCATCACCCGACCCACAAGCGGCGAGTTCGTCCGACAGGCCCTGATCCTCGGCTCCCTGATCACTCACGTTGCCCTGCTTCTGGGCTGGCTGATCGGGCTGAGGCTGCGGGATGTCTACTACTACCTGCTGCTCACGCTCATGGTCACCGCCAAAGACTTCGCGTTCAACTCCGTTTCGGCGGTGGAATGGCCGCTGGGCGTTCTGTTCTCCCTGCTGTACGCGGTCTACTTCCTCAGGAACTACAGAGCCGCCGGAAAGAAGCAGATGCTCGTCCTGTTCCTGATCGCCCTCGGCGGCAGCGTGGCGCGTCTGGATTCCGGCGTGTTCGCCCTCGCACTGGCCGGTGTAACGCTCGTTCCGGTGATAACGGGCAGGGAGAGGTGGGAGCGGCTCTCCTTCCCGCTGGTCGGCGCGGCAGGAGCGGTCGTCGGGGTGCTGGCGGTGCTGACCCATCATCTGATATTCACCGGGCAGCCCCTGCCATCGAGCGCCCTCGTCAAAGCCCACTGGGCCTCGCTCAACGGGCCTGATTACGAAGGAACCGTCTCCCTGCTGGCAAACACGCTGGGGATATGGATTCCCCTGCCCGGCTGGCTCCTGCCCGGCGGCCTGACCCTTCTCTTCCTCCTGACCCTCTTCAAGGGCAGGGCGTTATCGGTTGCCTCGCTCAGGGAGGACGGGGAGTTGATCGTGTGGTGGGCCTCGGCGCTGTGCATCGCGACGTATGCGGTCCTGTACACAAAGAACGGAGACGTTCAACCCTGGTACTCGGCCAACCTGATCGTTCCCCTTTTCTGCTTCCTGTGGATCGGCCTGAAACGGATCGGCAATCCGTCCAGATTCCTGACGTTTGCCCTGCCGGTCGTCGTGATGATCCTCGCCGCCATCAACCTCTCGATCCTCTATCCCGTCGGCCTCAGAACCCCCTGGCCGCATCAGCGGGTGATGCTGGAAGCCGGGAAGTACCTCCACCAGCGCTCATTCGACGGCCTGATCGGCTCCTGGAATGCGGGCATCATCGGATACTATCAGGGGGGAACGGTCGTCAATCTCGATGGGCTGGTCAACAACGACGTTCACGAGTACGCGGTCAACAACCGGCTGGCGGAGTACCTGGCCGAGCGGAATATCAACTATCTTATAGATTTCCGGAACATGTTCTCAAGCCGCGCGATACGCTCACGCGGGGGCTACGACGACGATAATTTCCTGAGAACGCTCAGGGTGATCAGAGTCTTTGATGAGGGTGAGTACGTCTGGGAATATCTGACCCTGTACCGGATCGAGCGGTGAGGAGCAGAGCCGCCCCACACCCTCACAGACACAGAGACGGGCCGACCCCCCGATCAGGAGGGCCGGCCTATCCTCAGGAGGGAGAGACAGGGCAGTCTCAGAAGATTTCAGCATGTCGAAGGAGAGGGCGGGCAGAGCTTCCCCTAGCCGCCGTGCGCCTCCCCGGCCAGCGCGGCCTGCTCAACCAGACCGGCAGGCTGGCGAGCCCTCTCACGGAAGGCCCGCACGTCCAGACGGCGTAACAGGATCAGCGAGGCCAGCAACAGGCCCCCCAGAATGGCAAACACAGCCACATAGCCGATCACGGCGTCGCCGGTGGCCTGCGTGAGGAGGTCACGCACCGCCCCGCTCAGCACCGAGCCGAACAGACGCGATACCGCGTTCGCCATCCCCCACGCGCCAATGTACAGCCCGACGCTCTCCGGCGTGGTCATATCCAGCATCAGCGCGAGGTTGGAGACGGTCGCGAAGCCCGTCCCAAGCCCCAGCAGGATCACGCCGATGTAGAAGACAGCGATCAGGGCAGGAAGGCCGCTCAGAGAGATCAACACAAACCCGACCAGCGCCGTCCACGCGCCCAGACGGGCAATGGCGGCCTGACTCATCCAGCGCTGAATGAACCCGGCCACGATCAGCGTCAGCAGGAAGCACACCCCCCAGATGGACGTGATGCGCGTCGTCTGCCTGACCGGGAGGCCGAATGCCTGTGCGGCGTAAGGCTCCAGCAGAACGTCCTGCCCCAGAATCGCCACCAGCATCAGGACCAGATAGACGAAGAACAGCCGCGCCTGCGGGTTGCCAGCGATGGCCCGCGCCATCTCGCTCCACGTGTGCCGCTCCGCGACGGAGGAAACGGGCGCGAAGGGCGCTTCCAGCCCGATCAGACCCAGCAGACCCAGCACCCCCGCCACGCCCCCGGCCAGAAAGAAGGCCCGTTGCAGGGCCTGAGGCGTGTACGGCTCAACCAGACGACCGATCACAATCGCCATGATGATAATGCTGATGATCATCATGAAGAACATGGTCGCGATGGTGCGGCTGCGGCCTTCCTCGTCCAGTTCGGAGGCCAGCGAGAAGTACGAGACGCTCGCGAAGTTAAAGCCCATCCCCCACGCACCGAACGCCAGCAGGCTCAGGGCCAGACCGGGCAGACGGTTCCCGGCCAGCACGAAAGCGGCCTGCGGGGAGAGCACCGCCCCGCCGATGCACAGCAGCAGGCCGAGGGCGATATAAGGCGTGCGCCGTCTGCCGAAGAGCGGATGACGGTCGGCGTAGGAACCGATCGCGACCTGAAGCGGCGAGAAGAAATAAGGCAGCGAGACGAGGGCCGCGACCAGCGTGGCGGAGATCGCCAGTTCGTTGATCATCACACGATTCAGCGTACTGTTGATCGGCAGGAGCGTCAGCGTCACGGCAACATGAAGCAGCCCGACCTGCACACGCTTGAGCCACATACTTACCCCTCCGGTTGCGTTGACGGGACGATGATCAGTGCACACCCGCCGGAGCGGAATCACGCGCCCCGGCTGTCTCAGGCCGGGTGGTCGCCAGAATGAACCCGGCGAACATCAGAACCGCGCCCAGCAGCTCGCCCAGATACAGGTAACCGCCCAGACCAAACCGGCTGAGCAGCCCGCCAATGCCCGGCATCAGCGCACCGGCGGCGATCAGGACGTTGCCCAGCACGCGGTTGGGCATGATGCGCTTGCGCAGGAATATCCAGGCCGAATAGACCGCCCCGCCGACGAGCGTCAGCAGGCCGTAGATGTTGAAGAAGGGCGTCAGCACGCGCGTGCCGCCGCTCACGATGGCATGGCCGTACATCTCGCGCCCGATCTGCAGGGTGAGCGTTCCGGCGGGCTGGCCGTCAATCGCCACCCGGAGGCGGGACTCCCCCTCCGGGCTGAGCGCCACCACCCGATCACCCACCTGAGCGGTCACGGCGGGGAGAGACGTTACCGTCACCTCAGAGGGCAGGGTGAGGGAAGCTCCCTCGCTTTCGGCCTCGGTCAGCAGCGTTTTCGCCAGTGGCGAGAGCCTGCGCTCGGAGACCTCGCCGTCCTCGACGGCGGTTCCCTGCAGAGCACTGGCGGCGGCGGCCAGCACGGTCTGCTCATCGAAGCCCTCCTCAGGGGTCACGGCCATCACTTCGTCCGCCAGCATGACCGGCTCAAGCTTCGCGGTGAAGACCTTATAAGCGGCGTAAAGCGAGCCGACCGTCAGGATGGCGAGCAGGACATGCGAGAGGCGCACGCCGGACACCCGCCGCCGGACGAGCAACTCAACCGTGCCCTGACCAAGCCAGGCCGCCACCAGAATGGCGCCGAACAGATACCACAGCCGGAAAACCAGACCGTTCCAGCCCAGCGCGGCGTGCAACGCCTCGGAGAGGCTGCCGAGCAGATAGAAGGTCAGCCCGATGCCCCACAGCAGGAGGTGATACGCCTTCCGCCCTTTAGCGAAGAAGCGACGAAAGACCAGAAACACAAAAACCAGCATCACGCTGGCTGAGACAAAGGGGAGGTAAGCGTTGAGGTCCATGCTAAAAGGCTCCTTGTCAGATATGCGCTTTGTCCGGAGCACTATCCGCGCGGGAAAACGTCGAAGAGGACGGCCAGAGCGGCCAGTATCAGCACGATTGTGACTGCCGTCAGGATGATGAGGATGGCAGGCACAACCCAGCGGAAGGTGGCCGAGTCCTCCCGGATGCGCGTCGCCCTGGGTGGTCCTTCACGCCGGGCGGGCTCAGGTGAGGTGTCCGATGTCATCCCTGCCCCTTTCGACAATTTATGAATATCTAACAGGATTAGTTATATTTTCGAATATTATATATGATTTTTCGGGCTAAACAAGGGGCCTTTTGGCGGGTGGGAAGAGTGACAAACGTCATGATCCCCGGCGCGGGACGGAGCGGAGGCGCAGTCTCAGCGGAGGCGGATGGTCAGAGCCTCGAAGTTTTCAAAGCTCCCGTCCTCGCGCTGGCGGTACATCCCGACCCGCAGCCAGAGAGGGCCGCCGTACCCCTCCGGCGGGGTGATGATCACATCGTCGCGCACAACCTCACCGGCAGGCCAGCGACCGGTCGGATACCAGCCGTAGACCGGCGCGGACAGATCGGCCTGAGCGAGGATGTCCTCCGGAGCGGCGGGGGTTTCGATGCGGGCCAGATGGACAAAGACGCTGTAGTCCGTGCCGGGAGTCCGGAGGGCCTGCCAGATCAGGATCAGGTGAAGGCCGCCACCCGGCAGATCGGCCAGTTCGTAGCCCTGCAACGCGA
>DRKO01000060.1 GCA_011051745.1 Chloroflexota bacterium
AATATGCCTCCAGAGCACTGCTCCCCATTTCCACTCTCCCTCTTCACTCCTTTACCCACAGTTTCCCCCATCCCCGTTTTACGTACAACTTTCAGTGTCAATCCCTTGACAGATCAGATCATATGTTCTAAAATTAGAACATCAGTTCCACTGAAACAGCCTCACTCAATTAAGGAGCACAGAGATGGGCAAGCGAGCGATCATTCACCTTGAAATTCCCGCCGAGGACAGAGACGCCACGGCCCGGTTTTACCGGGAGGTGTTCGGCTGGAGCTTCACCCACGTGGACGAGTCCATGTCCTACCCCTACACCCTCTTTATGACGGACAACATCGGGGGCGGCTACGCCCAGGTGGGGGAACTCCAGCCGGGCGACGTGATCGTCTACGTCGAGAGCGCCGACATCGAAGCCGACCTCAGGAAGATAGAGGAACTGGGCGGGAAGACAGTCGTCCCCAGGACTGAGATCACAGATGTTGGCTGGTTCGCGATCTTCAGCGATCCGACGGGGAACAAGCTGGCGCTGTTCAGGGAGGAGGGGAAGTAGTCTCCCCTGCATCAGGATAAGCCGGGCAGGGGCAAAAGCGGTACACTCTACACATCATCCGTCTCCCTGACAGACAATCCGACAGGTGGTAACGACCTTGAACGATGTGAGTGTACCCTCCCTGCCCGCCCGTACCACGCCGCCTTGGCCGGAGATCGGCCTGCTGTTGCTGGCTTTCGGCCTGCGCCTGCACCGGCTGACGCTGTTCCCCCTCTTCATTGACGAGGCCTTTCACATCCGCTGGGCGCGTGAGACGCTCGCCCTGCACCCCTTTGGCGGCATCCCGGACGGCAAGCCCCTGATCGGGTGGGCGCTTGCCCCGCTGTGGCCGTTTGAAAACGCGCTGTGGGTCTCGCGGGCGGCGATCGTGCTGGCCGGGACGCTGGGGCTGGCCGCTCTGCTGGGGATCGGGCGGAGCCTGCTGGGGCGACGATCCGCGCTGGTGGCCGGGCTGGTATACGCCTTTCTGCCCTATGCCTTCTTCTTCGAGCGTCTGGCGCTCGCCGATCCTCTGGCCGCCGCCCTGGGGCTTGTAGCGGGCTGGCTGATCGTTGTCGGCCTGCGCGGAGAGGACAGGCGACTGGCCGCGCTGGCCGGGGCCGCACTGGCGCTGGCCGTGCTGGGCAAGCTCCCGATGGTCGTCATGCTGGCTGTCCCCGCGCTGGCCTGGCTGCTGCTCGCCCCCCGGCGAGACGCGCTGCCCCTTCTGCTCTGGATGTACGTCGTCTGCCTTGCGATCCTCGTGCCGGTCTTCGCGCTCGGCTGGTGGCGCACCGCCGCAACCGGTCTGGGCAACGCGCAGCGCTTTACCAGCGTCGCGCCGGGGACGCTCCCCCTCCGTCTCTGGAGCAACGCCCGCCTGTTCGGCGTGTGGCTGGGGCAGTACGTCGGCTGGCCGGTGCTGGCAATGGCCGGAGCGGGGATCGTGTGGGGCGCGATCCGCCGTGAGCGGGGCACGCTGTTCATCGCCGGGCTGGCGTTGCTGCCCACGCTGGAGTTCTGGGTCCTCTCGACTCACCCCCTCCCCCGCTACTACCTCCTCGGCACGGGCGCGATGCTGCTTCTGGCAGGCGCGTTCGCCTGCTGGATCGTGGACCGCCTGCGGGCGGTCAGCACATGGGCAGCCCGGATCGTCGGGCTGGCTGGGCTGCTGATCGTCCTCGCCCCGGCGGTCGGCTTCCTGAAAACGGCTTACACCGCCCCCGCCTCTCTCCCGCTGGTAACGATGGATCGGCTGGACTACATCGAGCTGAACACCTCCGGCTACGGGCTGGAGGACGCCGCCCTCTGGCTCGAATCGTATGCCGCCCGCTCGCCGGGTGTCACGGTGATCTGCACCGCCCGCATCACCTGCGACCGGCTGAGCGTCTATCTGTACGGAACACCCGGCCTCCGCTTTGCCCGCACCGACGTTCTCACGCCGGAGTGGGTACATCGGGAGACCTCCGCCGGACGGACGGTGCTGCTGACCGAGGACGACCCGCCACATGGCGACCCCTTCGATCCGGGCGCAGAGTACGAACTGGAGCCGGTGGCCCGCTTTGAGCGACCCGGTCGGCAAAGTCGTTTTGAGGTATACTACCTAGAAAGAAAACGGTAATAATTATCCCGAACTCGGGGCATGGCGGTAGCGCTGGCCGCCATGAGAGATACGAGGGAGGCGGAAACGTCATGGCACTACACGAGAGTCAGCGCACCTCGCTGTACATTGAAGCTATCGAGAAACTGGAGCGGGGCGAAGCGGACGACCTCCTGACCCTCCTTCCCCCCTCTGTCAGTGAAGCAGACGGCATAGGACGGGCCCTCCTCTCTCTGGCCCGCACCCTGAGAAGCGAGCGCCAGCGCCAGCAACACCTTGACCGGATCATCAACCAGATCAACGCTGGCCTTCTGCTTGACGAGATACTGGAGAACACCTACCGCGACTTCCGCGAGATCATCCCCTATAATCGGATCGGCCTCTCGCGCATTGAAGACAACGGCCAGACCGTCCGATCCTGCTGGGTGAAGAGCGATCAGGCCCCTGTGCGGCTCAGGAAGGGATACGCGGCCCCGCTGGAAGGCAGCAGCCTGCAGCGGATCATCGAGACCGGCCAGCCGCGCATCATCAACGATCTGGAGGCTTACCTCCGTGCCAAGCCCCGCTCGGCCTCCACCCGTCTGATCGTCGCCGAGGGGATGCGTTCTTCGCTCACCTGCCCGCTCATCGCCAACGGCAGGCCGATCGGCTTCCTCTTCTTCTCCAGCGTCGAGCCCAACACATACGACAGCGTGCATGTGGAGACCTTCCTCCAGATCGCCGAGCGGCTTTCGCTCATCGTCTGGCAGGGCTGGCAGGCCTCGGAACTGCTGGCCCAGAAGGAGATCATCGAGCAGCAGAACGAGGAACTGGAGCGTCTGAACGAGATAAAAAACACCTTTCTGGGCATGGCCGCCCATGACCTGCGCAACCCGATCTCCGTCATCCAGACGGCCAGCTATCTGCTGGAAGAGGCCCTCGCCGCGCTGGATAACGAGCAGTGGAATTTCGTGGTCGGGGAGGTGTTTCGCCAGACGAACCACATGCTGAATCTGGTCAACAACCTGATGGACGTCAGCCTGATCGAGTCGGGCCGCCTGGAACTTGAGATCGAGCCGCTGAGTCTGGCTGATGTTCTGGAGGAGGCGGTCAGGCATCACGCCGGGCTGGCAGAGTCGAAAGGGAGCACCGTCATTCTGGAGAAAGTCCCCGCCGGAGCGGTCATGGCGGATGCCACCCGCCTGCGTCAGGTGCTTGATAACCTGATCTCAAACGCCGTCAAATTCTCCCCCGGGGGGAGCACCGTCATCGTCCGCGTCGAGAAAACCGCCGATCACTGGTGGATAGGGATACAGGACGAAGGCCCCGGCCTCAGCAGGGAGGATCAGGAGGGACTCTTTCAGTATTTCGTGCGGCTCTCGGCCAGGCCGACCGGCGGGGAGACTAGCACCGGGCTGGGGCTGGCGATCAGCCGCCGCATGGTCGAGGCGCACGGCGGGGAGATCGGAGTCGAATCTGAGGCAGGGAAAGGAGCGACTTTCTGGTTCACCCTGCCCCTCGAAACACCCACCGGAGCGGCAAAAGAGTAGTAGAGTTCCCCCTTTCCGGGCCGTGAGTCTTCCCCTATCATACGACCAGCACGGCATATGATCGTTTGGGAAGGCTCAGCAGGAAACAAACTGATGGACAATGGCTCAGGAAAGGGTTCCGACCCCCGTATTCCGCTCTATATCCACGCGACGGAGCGGTTGAAAGAGGGGCATTACCGTCTGCGGATCCCCCTCTCCCCCCGGGACGACCTCAGCAAGCTGGGCCGCGCCCTGCGCGATCTGGCCCGCTCGCTGGAGATCCGTTACCGGGAACTGCAAAAGCTCGACCGCATCCGGGCCGGTATCAACGCTGGCCTGCTGGTGGATGATATCCTTGAGAAAGTCTACGAGGACTTCCGCGAGATCATCCCCTACAACCGGATCGGCTTCTCCACCATCGAGGAGAACGGCCAGGTCGTGCGGGCCTACTGGGCCAAAAGCGACCTGCCGGTGATGTATCTGACGAAGGGCTACGAAGCCCCGCTGGAAGGTAGCAGCCTGCAACGGATCATTGAGACCGGTCAGCCGCGCATCATCAACGATCTGGAAGAGTACCTTCGCAACAAGCCCGACTCTGAATCCACCCGCCTGATCGTGGAGGAGGGAATCCGCTCCTCGCTCACCTGCCCGCTCATCGCCAGCGGCGTGCCAATCGGCTTCCTCTTCTTCTCCAGCGCCAGGCCGTATGCTTACCTGAACGCCCATGTCGAGATATTCCAGCGCATCGCCGGGCAGCTTTCCATCATCTTGGAAAAGGGGCGGCTGGTCGCCGAACTGATGGAGCAGAAAGCCGCCATCGAACGGCAGAACGAGGAGCTTCGCCGCCTCAACGAGGTGAAGAACGCCTTCGTCGGCATGGCGGCCCACGACCTGCGCAACCCGATCGCCGCCGTCCAGACGGCGGCTGACTTCCTGCTCGAAGCCGGGGACACTCTCGACGAGGAGACGCGTCGCGAAATCCTTCAGGACATCGTCGCCCAGACCCGCCACATGCTGGGGCTGATCAACGATCTGCTCGATGTCAGCCAGATTGAGGCCGGAACGCTGGAGCTGGACCTCCAGCCGGTCGCTGTGAAGGACTTTCTGGAGGAAGCCGTACACCGGCACACCGGGCTTGCTGCCCCCAAGGGGACGAAGGTCCTTCTGGAACCTGTCCCGGAGGGAACCGTCATGGCCGACCCGCTCCGACTGCGGCAGGTGATAGACAACCTGATCTCGAACGCCGTCAAATACTCGCCCCCCGGCAGCACCGTCACCGTCCGCGCCGAGCGGAACCCCGGCTACTGGCGGATCAGCGTGCAGGACGAAGGCCCCGGAATCAGCAAAGAGGAGCAGCAGAACCTCTTCCAGTACTTCACCCGCCTTTCGACAAGGCCAACCGGCGACGAGCCGAGCACCGGCCTGGGGCTGGCGATCAGCCGCCGCATGGTCGAGGCGCACGGCGGGGAAATCGGAGTCGAATCTGAGCCGGGGAAGGGATCAACCTTCTGGTTCACCCTGCCGGATCAGGCGGCGGGATGACGACGCGGGGACAGGATTTCGGAAGGGCGGCGGCGTTCCGGGAACACCACCGCCCTTTTCTCGTCTTCAGCGGGACATAGCGTTTGAGCGCAGGCCGTCACTTGACCGGCTGTGGCTCTTTTTCGGGTTCCTTCTGCGGCTCTATGTCGGTTTCAAGCTGAGGGTGCAGGTAACCGCCGTATAGCCGCCACTCGTCCATGCGGCACGAGTTGATCAGCGTGCCGTCGTAGACGCACATATCCGGGCAGGAATCGCACATGTCCACCCGGCCATCGGGCAGCAGATCAGGGGCCTGAACGATGCCAATGGTTTGCAGGTACACAGGGGAGAAGAGGAGGATCGGCTTGCGAACCACCGTCCGCAGGTAGTTTCGCCATGTCTGGCGCACTTTTTCGTCGAAGACGCCGGTCAGGAAGACCTTGCGCCCCACCCGGTTGCTGCGCCGGTAGGTCAGGTACGTGCCCTTGAACCAGTGATGCCACACCTGCACAGCCTCCATCACGCGCGGGCCGATTGAGCCGAGCATGTGCCCGCCCTTCAGCCCGATCTGGACGCCCATCAGCCACTTGATCGAGTCGTGGCGCTGCGTGCCGTTCAGGTAAGCCGAGGCGTCGTAGTGGGGGAACTCCGAGCGAATCTTGGCCCACACATCCTGTGACGTGACGCCCGCGTCCTCCGCGATCTCCTGTTCAAGAGCGTAGCCCAGCTCCTGAGGGGTGACCCGCTCGCCGCTGGGCGTGTAGTACTGCACGCCGGTATCCAGCCCCGCCGCGCGGAACGTGATAAACACCAGCCCGTGCACCTTGTCAATGTGCTTGTTGCCCCAGCGCACCACGTCGTTAATCTGGTCGAAGTTAGACCGGTAAACCGTCATCCCGAAGTTGCAGTACAGCCCGCCCACCGAGGCGACCAGTTCCATCAACTCCTCGCGCAGTTCGTTCAGCTCGGCTTCGGTCTTCCCGTTCCAGCGCGGGCTGCGCTTCTGGAGACTGTCCACGTGGAAGGCGATCCCCAGTGCGCCCGCCTTCTTCAACTCCACCAGAATCTCGCGGGTAAGGGCCTGCCCGTTGGAGAGCACCAGCGGCTCGATCCCCTGTTCCTTGATGAATGCGACCAGTTCGACGATGTCAGGGTGGAGGAGTGGCTCGCCACCGGCAATGCTGACGTTATAGATGTTGCGCCAGCGCTTCATGAACAGGACATCTTCCTTGAGTTCCTCCAGCGACTTATGCCCCTCGATTTGCTGGCGATAACACCCCAGACAGTAGATGTTGCACTTGTCCGTCGTCTCCAGCCAGCCAATGGGGTTGTCGTTCATTGACCAGGGCATACGGTACAGGTTGCGCTTGTCCAGTACTTCCATGGCCGTCCCTCCTTAGTGTGGTGATTGCTGCTGCCTTCTGCCGGATGTGCCCGGCAGCCGGGGCCCCGGACGGAGGCTCACCGGCGAGGAGAAGCCGTATGCTGTTCTCAGCATGCTTCCTTTGATTTTTTCTCCCGGAAGGCCCGCTATACCAGGGCCTCATCACCCCCCTGCAGCCACCCGCCTCTGCGCCTCCGCCGCGACGGCTCAGGAGCCGGAGGACGAGAACAGCCGCACAGAGCGTGTCCCTGCAAGAATGATAAAGCCCTGCCCTCTATATCACAATAACACAAAATTGAGGAAAAGGATCACTTTGTTTCCTGATAAACGTTAATCGGCTACTTCGGGGAGTGGGGCGGCTTCCTGACCAATCCGATCCGCTCCCTCGGCCGTACTCATTTCATAGAGCGGCAGGGCGGCAGCCTGCGAACCGCTCCGCTAAAAGTGAAATTTATAATTATCATAGGTATACTTAATATACTTTTGTTGAACTCCAGAACACGCGGGAGCCGGTGACAGGCAGACATCTGCCCCCGATTCCCCGGAAGGGCAGCCCCCTTGAGCATCGGGGACTGCGAAAGCTACTTGTCTCACAGAGGAGAGCACTGTCTATGCAACTACTCAGTAAACAGTCAGGGAGCCGGTCGCTCCTGCCCGTCATCATGATAGGACTGCTGGCCCTGCTGGTCGTCGCCTGCAGCGGCGGGGCGGCTTCCGCCCCTCAGGAACCCGAAGGGGAAGTACCTCAGGCCGGAGAGGGCTCCATGATGGGGAGCGACGAGGACATGATGGGCGGCGACACCGCTGGCGATGAGCACATGGAAGGCGACGAACATCCCGCCGACGAGCACAACGAGGCCGGAGCAGAGCACGTCGAGGGCGACGAGCACACCGACGATGAGCACATGGAAGACGACATGATGGGCGGAGGGGGCGGCCACATGCACACCGAAGTGCCGGAGGAATACGCTGGCCTCTCGAACCCCTTCGCCGGTGATGCCGAAGCCATCGCAGCCGGGGAGACGATCTATCAGGCTAACTGCGCCGTCTGCCACGGGGAAAGCGGCCAGGGCGACGGCCCGGCTGCCGAGGGGCTGGACCCCGCGCCCGCCAATCTGGCAGACGGGATGATGATGCGCGAGCTGAGCGACGGCTATCTGTTCTGGCGCATCACCGAGGGCGGCGCAATGGATCCGTTCAACTCAACCATGCCCGCCTGGGGTGCTTCACTGAGCGAAGAGGAGCGCTGGCAGGTGATCAGCTACATACGCACGCTGAGCCGATAAGCGCGGCTGGCGAAGCCGGTCACGGCCCGCTCTGCCATCGGCCCTGCCGGGGAATCCAGGTTCTGTTCTCCGGCAGGGTCTCACTTTCGAGGCGAGGGTGGCTCCGTCGGAAGGGTCACACGGAAAAGGCTGCCCCTGTCCACCTTGCTCTCGACCGAAAACTCACCCCGGTGGGCCTCGACGATCTTCCGGGCAATCGCCAGCCCCAGCCCGCTCCCCCCCGTATGGGCCGCCCGCGCCTTGTCGGCCCGGTAGAAACGATCGAAGATATGCGGCAGGTCTTCTTCCGGAATGCCGATCCCCGTATCCTGAACCTCCAGCACAATCCGACCATCCCGCGCATACGTCCTGACGGTAACCGTGCCGCCCTCCGGCGTGTAGTGGGCCGCGTTGCTGAGCAGATTCTCAACCACCCGGCTGAAGGCGTCCCCGTCCAGACGAACGGACGGGAGCGACTCCCCGGCCTCAAAGCGGAGCGTCAGCCCCTTCTGCGCCATGATGGGGCGGTACATATTCACAAGGCCCTCGATCAGGTCGTTGAAGTTACAGGGGATGAACTCAAATGCCTCGCGCTTATCCAGCCGGAGCATCTCAAGCATACTCTCCACCAGCCGCCCCAGCCGCCGGGCTCCCTCTTCGAGTGAGTGGACGCGCTGGTCAATCATGGCGGCCAGTTCTCTGGCATCCTCCACGTCCAGACTCTCGGCCTGGCTTTCCAGCTCTTCTATCTGCCCCAGTAACCGGCGGCTCAGGGTGCTGATCACGGTGGATGTGACGCGCAGGGTCGTGATGGGGGTCTTGAGATCGTGGGAAACGTCGTCAATGAACTGCTGGAGGATGGCGACTCGTTCCCGCTCGATAGCCAGCTCAAGCGCGTGTTGCTGAGCCCTCTTGCGCTCCGTAACGTCGTAGAAGAGGGTCAGGAGACATTCTTCCCTGCCCAGCCGGATCGGTTCAAAGGAAGCCAGGCCGAGGCGCACCTCCCCTGATTTAGTACGGTAGGGAATCTCGACGCTGTGGAGGGCCCCTTTCTGCTCGATCTGCCCCAGGATACGCTTGCGGTCGCCGTGATCAACCCAGATGTTTAGCTCCAGCGAGGTATGCCCGACCACCTCGCTTGCCGCGTAGCCGGTCAGCTTCAGGAAACTTTCGTTCACGTCAATAAAGTAGCCGTCCCGCTTACGGGTAATGGCGATGGCTGCCGGGCTGGCATGGAACGCCTTGGCGAAACGCTCCTCCAGTTGCCGGAGGGCCTCCTCAATCTGCTTGCGCTCGGTGATATCTACCGTCGTTCCAACGATGCGGTAGGGCTTCCCCTCCTCATCACGGAGCGCCGTCCCCCGCGCAAGGAACCAGCGAATCTGACCGTTGCGGTGCACCAGACGGTGGGTAACTTCAAAGTGGGGGGTCTTGCCCTCCAGATGAGCGTGCAGGGCAGCACGGGTGTACTCCCTGTCCGCCGGGTGCACAACGCTCCTCCAGAACGCCGGGTCCAGGTCCGCCGCGCTCTCGTCTTCGTACCCCAGCAGTTCCCGCAGGCCGAAGGCGACGTAAACGCTGCCCGTCCGTACATCCCAGTCCCAGACGATCACCTTACCGGCGCTGCTGGCAAGCGTGTAGCGCTCCTCGCTCCGGCGTAGCGCTTCCTCAAGCTGTTTGCGCTCCGCGATCTCCTGCTTCAGCAGTTCGTTTGCTCTGGTCAGCCGGGCAGTACGTTCCCTGACGCGCTTTT
Source organism: Chloroflexota bacterium (assembly GCA_011051745.1). Lineage (GTDB taxonomy): Bacteria > Chloroflexota > Anaerolineae > Aggregatilineales > UBA3940 > DRKO01. The sequence goes on from DRKO01000060.1 coordinate 9,558, forward strand.
CCAGCTCGCTGCGGGCCTGCTGGAGCGCCTTTTCGGCCAGCCTGCGCTCCTCTTCAACGGCGATAGCTCCGGCCAGAATGTTCAGGATATGCCGCTCATCCTCGCCCGGCGAGAAGTCGCCTTCGTACAGTACGCAGAGGGAACCAACCTTCTGTGCCCCGCACCGGACGGGCTTTCCGAGGCAGGTATGAAAGCCAAACTGCCGGAGGGCAGAGGATTGCCCGACCAGGGGGGAGTTCGGCAGATCACGAAGGATCAGGATGTCGTCGCCGGGCTGCCGGGCGATGACCCTGGCGAGGGACTCCCCCAGTTCGGAGAGGAGCGCATTTTCACCCTGCTCACAGCACGTCCCCGCCGAGCAGACCACGCCACTGTAAAGCCGATTGTAAAGTACACAGGAGGCGTTCAGCACCTCGCCACACAGGCGGGCAAGCCGGGCGATGTTCTCCTCAGGGTTGATACTCAGGGAGAGGAAACATTTCCCCAGGCACGAGAGCCGGGCTTTCTGCTGCTCGGCGGGCGAGAGTTCCCGCAGGGAGAGGAGCAGCAGATCATCGCGGCTATCCAGAAAGCGGGCATCGGCGAGCAGTGAGCAATTGCGGCCCTCATGAGCCGCCCTCACGCGGAAATGCTCAAGTGGCGTGCGGGTCACAACAACCTGCCAGAGGGCGGCAAGCAGTTCCTTCGAGACCCGGCCCGCCAGCAGAGAGTCGACCCCGGGGCGGTTGTTTATTGCATCGGGGGGAACGTCAAACGTCCGATAGAAGGCGTGGTTGGCGGCAACTGCCCTGAGATCGGTATCCAGAAGCAGCAGGGGGACGGGGACAGCCTGGATGACGCCTATTTCGGGAGGCGGGGCGGCCCTTGCCATACTCTGTCTCTCACATCGCGAGAAGTCACGTTGTGCCCTGTCCATCAGGCCCCTGTCCTCCCTGCGGGAGGCCGGTTATCGCCCGCGCCGGGGGAGGCGATTCCGGGGGATCGAGAAAGTCAGAGCGATCCACTCCGGTCGGGTAGAGGGTGACGGAGCCCGCACTTCGCCGGGGATTATAGCACAGAAACGCTGCAGCGTGACTTCTCCGCTGGTAGACGGTTTTCTATTGTAGCAAAACCGAAACACCGTGCAGTTGATGCCGAGAGTAAAATGGGAAGAGCACAACAGGAAATGTAGCCGAACGGCACACGCACCCTTTTACACCCAGATTCTCCGGCGGGCTCCCCTACCCTCAGCCATGCCGGGAGAGCAAAGATCGAGGAGGGCTCATGTCAGATTCGGAGACAATCACTATCCGGCGTGCTCATCTTCTGTGGTTCTCCATCCTCACACTTGTGATTGCCACCCTGGCTTGTAACTTCAGCAACCTCCCATTCGGGCAGGCGGAGACGATCCTCCCGCCAGCCCCGCCCTCCGATCTGGTCGCCGCACAGCGGGGGGCGCATGAGATCGTCCTGGTCTGGACGGATGTCAGCGACAACGAGGAGGGTTTCCTCGTGCGGCGCGTCCTGGCCGAGACGGAGGACCCGGGGTTGGAGCTGGGCCGTCCGCCCGCCGGAGCGACGAGCTTTAGCGACGGAAGCATAGAGTGCAACACCATCTATCGCTATTATGTCTCGGCCTTCAACGCCGCCGGTATCAGCGAGGGGACATGCCTCCAGATCAGGGTTCCGCCCCAGTGCGAGGATATGTCCCAGCCGCTCCAGATGAGCCCCTGCGAGCCCTCGCCCGCCGTCCTGAAGCCGGAGGCCGCGCAGGTGGCAACCTCTCAGGCCGCCACACGCGCGGCGGCCCCCGGCAGCGCAACCCGGAGTCCCACTCAGACACCCGGCACGCCCTCTCCCACCCCTCCTGTAACGCCCAGTCCCACGCCCGTGACGCCGACCGCGCCGACCTGCGGGAACGGTGTCTGTGATGCCGGTGAGGATGGCAACAATTGCCCGGCGGATTGCACCATCAGTTTCTGCGGAGATGGTTTCTGCGACTCCGCCGCCGGTGAAGACGCCTCAAACTGCCCGTCGGACTGCACCATCAGTTTTTGCGGAGACGGTTTCTGTGACACCGCCGCCGGTGAGGATGCCTCAAACTGCTCATCGGACTGCATCGTCAGCGTCTGCGGAGACGGCTTCTGTGACGCCGCCGCCGGTGAAGACGCCTCAAACTGCCCGTCGGACTGCACCATCAGTTTCTGCGGAGATGGTTTCTGTGACGCCGCCGCCGGTGAGGACGCCACGAACTGCCCGGACGACTGCGGCCTGACCACCTGCGGGAACGGCGTCTGTGACCCCGGCGAGGACGCCTCAACCTGTCCGTCGGACTGCACCCTCAGCGTCTGCGGGGACGGCGTCTGCGACCCCGGCGAGGATAGCTCCAACTGCCCGTCGGACTGTGGGGCGGCCACCGTGTGCGGGAACGGCATCTGTGAAGCGGGTGAGGATGCCGCGAACTGCTCGGCGGATTGCGGGCTGAGCCTGTGTGGAAACGGCGTCTGCGACCCCGGCGAGGACAGCGCGAGTTGTCCGGACGACTGCACCTTCAGCTACTGCGGGGATGGCATCTGCGACCCCGGCGAGGACAGCGTGAGTTGTCCGGACGACTGCTGAGAGCCTCCGAAGAACGGGGCACGAGGGCGGGCCTGCTGTGGCGGCGGGCTGCGCCCTCGCTTTTTAACTCATAGGCCGGTTGGCCGCCGGACGGCTTTTCGCTATATTTGACCGCAGCGTCGCAATACCCCCTTACTCCGATATGCCCCTGTAAACGGGGGAACGGATGAACCGTCAGGCCCACAGGGGGTGAGGGCAAAGGGCCGGGCATCGTGGCCCCTGCGAGGCCGGATACCCCCGCAGGTCGCCACGTTTTGACACAGCGCAAGGAGTGTGACGAATGGAAGTCCTGGGCATTGACTTCGGAGGATCGGGCATTAAGGGCGCGCCGGTGGATACCGGCACGGGCGAGCTCCTCGCCCCCCGCCACCGCATCCCCACTCCCCGGCCCTCCAGGCCCGGAGCGGTCGCGGACGTGATCGCGGAGATCGCCCGGCACTTCGGCTGGCAGGGACCGGTCGGGGTCGGGTATCCGGGCGTGGTGCGGCGCGGGACGACGCTCACGGCGTCCAATGTACACAAGGGCTGGATCGGACTGGACGCCGCCCGCCTGATCTCCGAAAAGACCGGCTGCCCGGTGAGCGTGATCAACGACGCCGACGCGGCGGGGCTGGCCGAAATGACGTTCGGCGCAGGACGGGATCATCAGAAGGGCGTCGTGATCATGATCACGATCGGAACTGGCCTCGGAACGGCGATCTTCACCGACGGGCATCTGGTCCCCAACTGCGAACTGGGGCACATCGAAATACGGGGCAAAGAGGCCGAGCGGCGGGCTTCGGACGCCGCCCGCAAGCGCAAAAATCTGACCTGGAAGCAGTGGGCCAGACGCTTCGACGAGTACCTGCGCGAGATGGAGCGCCTTTTCTGGCCGGACCTGTTCATCCTCGGCGGGGGCGGGAGCAAGCGGGCCGACCGCTTCCTGCGCTACCTGACCGTTGAGACGGAGGTCGTTCCGGCCCACCTGCTGAACGAGGCGGGGATCGTGGGGGCGGCGCTGGCCTGCCAGCCGGACGCGGTTCCGGAGGTCTGATGTCTCCTGCCCCGTCCCGCCGGTCTGCCGCGCGTCCGGTCAGGCTGCCGCTCCTCCCCACCGCACTCGCGCTCGCGCTGCTGCTGGCAGCAACCGCGCTACGTGCTTACCACTTCAACGAATGGCCGCCCGGCCTCTCACACGACGAGGCGATCAACGGGATAGACGCGCTGCGTCTGCTGCGCACCGGCGTGATCCCCCTCTACACGCGCGATGGTCGCCCGGAGCCGCTGTTTCGCTTCGCTCAGACGCTCACCATCGCGCTGGTCGGCCCGACACGTTTCGGCCTGCGGCTGGCGTCGCTGTACACGGGCGTGCTGTCGGTGGCGGCGGCTATCCGCGCCGGACGGCACTTCGCGCCGCGCGGGAGCAAAGCCCGCCGCTGGATCGGTCTGCTGGCGGGCGGCACGCTGGCCGTGATGGTCGGGCACATCCATCTGAGCCGCGTTGCCTACCGCGCGATCCTCCTCCCCCTCGCGATCCTGCTCTTCTCTGACGCCTTTCTGGACGGCGTGGAAACCAGCCGGCGGCGGTCATTCGCGCTGGCCGGGTTGTGGCTGGCCGTCACCGCGCTGAGCTACACCGCCGGGCTGATCGTGATCGGCGTCGCCGGATCGGGGATCGCCCTCTACCTGCTCGCGGGGCTGATGGACGGAAGACGCCCCGGCGCAGACGCGCCCCTCCGCACACGCTGGCTGAATACGCTGGCCTTCGGGCTGGCGTTCCTGCTGGCCGTCAGCCCGCTGATCGGGATGCTGATCATCCAGCCGGAGCTTTACAGCCGGGCGCAGGAGGTGGGTGGGGCCACCTTCCTCTCGCAACCGGAGGTCTGGCTGGGACGCTTCCGGGACACGTGGGCGATGATCCACCGGGTGGGTGACATCAACCCGCAGTACAACGTCGCGCAGACGCCGCTCCTGCACACTGTGCCGCTCTACGGGCTGCTCCTGCTGGGGCTGGCGGGCTGTCTGCTTCGCCCGCGCCGTCCGGCGAGCTGGCTGGCGGTCGCCCTCCTGATCGGCGGGTTGCTGCCCGTCATGCTATCAAATGAGATTCCGCACGGCCTGCGCATCACCGACGCCTACGCCGCGCTCCCCCTGCTGATCGCGGCCAGCGCCGATCCTCTGCTCTGGCTGGCGGGCAGGCTGTCCCACCCCGACGCGGGGCGGGCGCTGCGGACGGGCTGGGCGCTGGCGATGGCTGGCGTGCTGACATGGGCAGGGGTCCGTAGCGCCCGGATTTACAGCGATTATTTCCAGAGCGACCCCCGCTGGGGAGACGGGGGCGCGATCTCCGCCCTGTCGTGGTTCTTCGAGACGCGCCGCCTGGCCGTCGCCGGGATGATCGCCGAACAGGAGGGCGTGATCTACCTTCCCCTCTCCGAGGCCGCCCACCCCGCGCTGCGTTACTTCACCGCAGCCAGCCACCCGCGCGTTGTGACTTTCGCCACGACCTTTGAGGCCGGGCCGGAGGGCAGGCTTGAGTTGCCATCCGGCGAGTTCCTGATCCCGCCTTCGGCGGAGGGGGCGACGACCTTTGTCGCCTTCATGCCGGACGGCAGACTGGTGCTCCTGCCCCGTTTTGACGGGGAGACGCTGGAAGGGCTGGACGGGGCGCTGGCGGCCAGCGGGCGGCGGATACAGGACGCGCAGGGAGAACTGGCCGCGACGGTGGTCACATACCCGCCGGACGGCGGATCGCTGACCGTGGGCTCCGCGCCCGCTCACGGGGCAGGCGTGAACTTCGACAACCAGGTTTCCCTGACCGGCTGGGACGGCCCGGAGACGCTCCCCGATCAGGGGGGGGAGATCGAGGTGACCCTCTACTTCGCGCCCGGCCCGCAGAGGCGGCGTGATCTCTCGGTCTTCACGCAGTTGTGGACCGTCTCGCTGGAGCGCGTCGCCTCCGGCCCGCAACTCCTGCTGCATCGCTGGCTCTATCCGCCCGGCGAGTGGGAGGAAGGCGACATCGTCCCCCTGACCACCACGCTGCCCGTACCCGGCGGGCTGGAACCGGGCGCGTACCGTCTGGCGGTGGGCCTGCTCGACTACCGGAGCGAACGCCTGCCGGTCATCGGGCTGGATGGCCTGCCCGTCTCCGATGCGGCCATCGCGGGCACGCTCAAGCTCCCGCGCTCCGCGCCCGTCTCAACGGAGGGGATGATCCCCGCCAGCGCTCGCTTTGAGGACGAGATCGAACTGCTCGGCTACCGGATCACCGATCCGGCGGGGCAGCCGGTTGAGTCGCTCAGCCCCGGTCAGCCGGTGCTGGTCACGCTCTTCTGGCGGGCGCTCCGCCGCCCGGCGGAGGACTACACGATCTTCCTGCACCTGCACGATGGAACGGGGGAGCTGGTCGCCCAGAACGACAGCCAGCCGGAGGGTGGACAGTACCCGACCGGCATCTGGGACGCGGGGGAGATCGTCAGCACAACGCATCCGCTCACGCCGCCGCCCGACTCAGAAGGGCCGTTCACACTCTATACGGGGTTGTATCGCTGGCCTGATCTGGAACGTCTCGCCGTCACACAGGACGGAGAGGCGCGGGAGGATCGCCGCGCGACGCTGGCCGCCGTGCCGTAGGAACTCTACAGCAACGCGAGCGCAATCCCGACGATGCTCGCCAGAATCTCCACCAGCCAGAAGCGTTGCACGATCTGCGTTTCGCTCCAGCCGACCTGTTCAAAGTGGTGGTGTAGAGGGGTCATGCGGAAAATGCGGATATCCCGACCCAGCAGGCGACGGCTGAGTTGCGAGGACGCCACCTGTAGCATCACCGACATGGTCTCGGCTACCGGAATGATGGCGATGATGGGCAGGATCAGCCACTGGCCGGTCATCAGGGCCACGACGCCCAGCGTCGCGCCCAGCGCCAGCGAGCCGGTATCGCCCATGAAAAGCTGCGCCGGATGAGCGTTGTACCACAGGAAGGCGAAGCAGGCCCCCACCATCGTGAAGCAGAACTGCACCAGATAGACCTGCCCCTGCAGGAGCGCGATCACGCCGTAGGCGGCGAAGGCGCTGGCGGCGATAATCCCCGCCAGCCCGTCCAGCCCATCGGTCAGGTTAACGGCGTTTGATGTCCCGACCATCACGAGCACAGCGATCGGCAGGTACAGCAGGCCCAGATCGAAGCGGAAGGGGATGCCGGGGAAGGCGACCGAGTGCACATCAAGGCCGAAGTACAGCACCAGCGCCGTCC
>DRKO01000061.1 GCA_011051745.1 Chloroflexota bacterium
ACATGTCGAGGAATTTCTTGTTGTCGTCCACGAGAAGCAAGCGACTGAGCCTCATCGTTGTTCTGTCCTGGAGTTCCGTGTATACAGGCATATGACTCAATTTCCATAAGGGCGAATTTCGGTCATAGGCTAACATATTTGGGGGGTGGGGGGAATAGGGTACTTCCCTACCTCTGGGATCACTCCGTCGGGGGCGGGGCGATCCGGGGTAGCCGACCTGCGGACAGACTCCACGAGGGCCGGTAGCGGAGGGCGGGCCTGCGGCAAACTTCGCGGTGGTGGGAGCAGACGCAGGTCGCGCCTGCTCGCCAGCCGCTACGGGAGGTGCGGCGAGTCGTCAGGCTCGATGATGCCCTGCGCAATCGCGAACCGAACCAGCCCCGTTACATCCCGGATGTTGAGCTTCTCCATCAGGCGGAAGCGGTGCTTCTCGACCGTCTTAACGCTGATCGAGAGGCGGGCGGCGATCTGGCGGTTGGTGTTCCCCTCCGCCACAAGCTGGAGCACCTCACGCTCACGCGGGGTCAGCCGCTTCAGGGGCGAGGTGATCTGGTCGCGCCGCTCGATCAACTCCTGCACTTTCTCGCCGGAAATCTGCGCCGAAAGATAGCGCTGCCCCCTGAAAACGGCCCGGATCGCCAGCGCGAGTTCGTCCGCCACAGCATCCTTGACGAGGTAGCCATCCGCTCCGCTGAGCAAAGCCTGAGCGACGTATTCTTCCCGCCGGTGCTGCGAGAGGATGATCACGCGGCTGGAGGGCAACATCCCGCGCAGGCGGACGGTGGCTTCCAGCCCGTTGAGATTGGGCATGGTGATGTCCATGACGACCACGTCAGGCCGGAGCTTTTCGGCCAGTTCGAGGGCTTGATGCCCATCCTGGGCCTGCCCGACGATCTCAAAGCCGCCCTGTTCTTCCAGCAGGGCCCGTAGCCCCTCCCTGACCAGATGATGATCTTCTACCAGCAACACGGTGATCACTCTCATCGTTCCGGCTCCTTACACGGCAGGTTGATCCTGACACGGGTCCCGTGACCCGGCTCCGACTGAATCTCAAGCTGTCCGCCGACGCTGTCCACCCGCTCCTGCATCCCCAGCAACCCCAGCCCGGCCTGAAAGCTGTGTCCGCTGTTCAGGGCGGCCAGGTTGAAGCCCCGACCGTTGTCCTCGATGACGATCTCCAGCCCCGCCGGAGTGAGGGAGGTCGTGACGCGAACCTCTTCCGCCCCGGCGTGGCGTGCCACGTTCGTCAGCGCCTCCTGCACGACGCGATAGGCCACCAGTTCGACATCGCCATCCAGCCGGTCACTGCCGCCGGTGTGGTGATAGAGGACGGGCAGGCCGGTTCGCTGGGAGAAGCTATCGCACAGCCAGGCGAGGGCCGGTTCCCAGCCCATCTCATCAAGGAGGGGCGGGCGCAGTTCGTGGGAGAGGGCACGCACGTTCTGGAGCGTCTCGTCGAGCAACTTGCCCAGCGTGGCGAGCTTTTCACGGGTGGCGGTGGCATCCTCCGGCAGGCTGTTCTCAGCCATGCGCAGGCGCATCTTGGCGACGGTCAGCGCCTGCCCGATCTCGTCGTGCAGTTCATGGGCCACCCGGCGGCGTTCCTGCTCGTGGGCGTGGGTCAGGCGGGCGGTCAGTTCGCGCAGCCGCTCGCGGGCGATGACGTGCTGGCTGATGTCGCGGGCGATCCCCTCGATGGCGATCAGGTCGCCGCGCTGGTCGAAGATGGGCGTCATCCGCATCTCGATGTGTTTGATGTGCCCGTCCTTGTGTATCCAGCGAATCACGCAGTAGCGGCGTGGCCCTTCCGGATTAGCCAGATCGGAGAAGACGCTTTCGTAGATCGGGATGTCATCTATATGGATGTTGCGGTAACCGAGGCCGGGGTCGGCGTAATGTTCCTCCGGCGTGTAGCCCACCACCTCGGTTGAGGCCGGACTGACGTACTCAAACCCCCGCGCGTACGACCAGCGGAAGATCATATCGGGCGCGTTCTCGGCGATGCGCTTGAAGCGTTCCTCGCTCTCCTGCAGGGCGGCTTCGGCCTGTTTCCGGCTCGTGATGTCCCGCACGTTGATCACGATCCCCTTTACCGCCGGATTCTCAAGCAGATTGGCGGCCACGCCTTCCATGATCCGCCAGGAGCCATCACGGTGGCGCAGGCGCGTTTCGAACGGTTCGGATGCGCCGGGGTGGCGGATGAGGTCCGCGAAGGCCTCCCCGAAGGTCGGGGTGTCAGCCGGATGCATGAAGTCGCTGGCGTTTCTGCCGATGAGCGATTCGGGGGGGTAGCCGAGCACTTTTTCGGCGGAGGGGCTGGCGTAGCGGATCGTGCCGTCTCTGGTCAGGACGGTGATCACGTCGGAGGCGTGGGCGATCAGGGCCCGGAAGTACTCTTCCCCCTCTTTCGCCGCTTCTTCGCGATGCTGCTGGCGGGCGAGCCGCTCGCGGGTGGAGCGTTCCGAGTCTGTCCGGTCGAGCGCCGCCTGCGCGATGAGGGGAAGCAGATCGAGGTAGTCTCCCGTCTGCGGCGCGAAGCAGGTCGCGCCGGATTGCAGCATCTCGTGGACGAGGGCGGTCTCCTCCGGATGGGCCAGCACGATCACGGGGACTTCCGGCAGCATCTGCCGGATGCGCTCCATCAGATCGTGCCCCTGAAAACCCTCCAGGGCGGGGGCGGTCATGATCAGGTCGTATTCCCTGCCGGCGCCCAGCAACCGGATGAGTGTCTCCCCGTCCGGTGCTTCGTCTATGATGCAGGGGATGGATTGCTCTCTCTCAAGTATGGCGTGAACCCGCCTGCGGTTGCCGGGGTTGCTTTCTGCCAGCAGGAGCCGGTATCGTCTGGCGTTCATGAGAAGCGTCTCTCTTGCGTGCGCCTGTCTTCGTTCTGATTCCGGGGCGATACACCCCCATTGTACTACAGTTGCGGCGGTCGGGTCGCAGGGTGACACATTTGTAACATTCTACGTCGGGGGAAGGTATCCGCGCCTGTGATGGAGTTTCAGGGGACGGGGTATGGGAAGAAGTCCCCATTTACCTGCGGGGGATGGCGTGGCAGGATCGGGGATGCTGATAACGTGACGGGCGCTCAGAGGGTGGCAACAGATGCATGCCGCCGCCATCCCGAACCGTGCCTCTGAGCGCCTCTCTTGCGAAAATCTCATACCTGTTGTAGAACTACCCCTGAAACAGGGGAAGAGGTGGAATGGGAAGATAGCACTCAGGCGTTGCGCGCGGCTGCGCGGCTCCTGAATGGATAGGATGGTGACAGATGGTATCTGACTCTTGGCAGAATCGGTCAACGGCTCCTGCCGACGAGGGAGAGAATCCGCAGGGCCGGGATCAACACTCCCAGGCTCGTCCCCTGATCTTACTGGTAGATGACGATCCGGCCATTCTGGAGGGGGTCGCCGATCTCCTGTTCCTCAACGGTTACGAGGTGCTCACGGCGACCGATGGGCGCGAGGCTCTGGCCGCCATGCAGGGGCGACTCCCCGATCTGGTGATCTCCGATGTCATGATGCGCGATATGGACGGCTGGGCGTTCTTCGAGGCCGTCCGTGAGAGGCCGGAATGGACGCTGATCCCCTTCATCTTCCTCACCGCACGCGGTCAGCCCCCCGATGTCCGACGCGGCCACAGCCTGGGGGCCGATGCGTACCTGACCAAACCCTTCGATCCGCAGGACCTGCTGGTTACGGTGCAGTCGCGCCTGCGCCGCGTCCGCGAGATCCGGGATGCGACTCAGGTTGAAGTGGATGCCGTCAAGCAGCAACTGTTAACCATCTTCAGCCATGAGCTCCGCACCCCCCTGACCTATATCTACGGCTATGTGAACATGCTGGGGGAGGAACTGGGGAGCAGCGCCGACGATAACACCATCGAGGCCATGATCGCAGGGGCGCAGCGCGGGGCCGAGCGGCTGGTGAAGCTGGTGAACGATCTCATGCTGATGGTGCAGATAGATAGCGGCGTGGTCGCGATGGAGGTCGCCCGGCGGCGGGAATGGGCCGATCTGGGGGAGCTTATCCAGGGGGTGGTGGAGACATACACCCCTCAGGCCGAGAGCTTCAACATCGAGATCGAGTTCGAGAAGCCCTCCGGTTTGATGATCCCCTGTGTGCCCACCTACGTGGAGGACATGGTTGGGCGGCTGGTGGATAACGGCATCAAGTTCACCAAGCCGAAGCGGGGGGGCTACATCCGTATCCGGACCGCTCAGGAAGGGGATATGGCGGTGGTTTCGGTGCAGGACACCGGAATCGGGATCGCGGAGGATCAACTGGAGGCGGCGTTCGAGCGCTTTAGCCAGCTCAACCGCAAGGCGCTGGAGCAGCAGGGCATCGGGATCGGGCTGACGATTGCCCGCAGTCTGGCCCGCCTGCACGGCGGCGACGTTCAGGCTGAGAGTGTGCCGGGCGAGGGCAGTACGTTCTACCTGACGCTTCCGGTGGAGATGATCCCCCTCCCGGCTGGCGAGGGGGGCGGTCTGGCCTCGTCATGGGATGAGGGGAAGTTCCATTTCGATACGGGCGAATGATTCCACGTAGCCGTGCTGGAAGAAGGCCTCCAGATGGGGCGCATCTGCCGGGACGTTCTCGGCGATTGTGTCCAGACGGGGGAAACTGGCGTGCAGATGGTGCAGCAGCGCGTGGGCGGGCGCAACCTCGACGCCTTCATCGGGGGCGACGATCACACGTTTGAGCTGTAGCGCGCTGCGCTGGTAGCTGACCCATCCTCCCCGTCCGTCTTCCTCGATCACGTGCAGCCCCTTCACGTGACCCGCGTTCACCAGCGACTCAACGTGATTGGTCCAGGCCGGACGCCAGGGCCGGTTGGCGGCCCGCTCGATGATCTCTTCCTCGTCCAGCCATTCGATCTGTTTGGAGTCGGGGGAGGCGTCCTCCGGCGGGAGGCCGGGCGGGCGGCGGAGGATCAACAGGCGGCGCGTTTCCTCGAAGCCCAGCCAGGTGAACAGGCTGTGGGCGGGGGTGTTCCCTTCGATCACTTCCAGATAGACGGTTTTTATCCCCCGCAGGGCGGCCTGTTCGATGCAGTATTCCATCATCGCACGGCCCAGCCCGCGCCGCCGGGCGGTGGGCAGTACGCCCAGCCGGGTGATCCAGCCCCAGTCCCCCCGCCCTCCCAGCATACACAGCCCGCCGATCTCCCCGTCCACCAGCGCGGTGACAGAGCCCTCCAGATCAACATCGTAAACCTCGATATATTCCTGAAGCCGTCTGGCCGTCATCGGCATGGGGACCAGATAGTCCACCCGTGTCTGGTTGTAGGCGTCTGTAAGCTCCTCAA
>DRKO01000062.1 GCA_011051745.1 Chloroflexota bacterium
CCCATTGGCTCCGGCACCGTCGAAAGTGGCATCAAGCAATTCAAGACCCGCCTCACCGGCCCCGGCATGCGCTGGTCTCGCTCTGGCGCTGAGCACATGCTTACCATCCGGTGTGCTATTCTCTCTGACACCTTTGATGCCCTCTGGCAGGCCGCTGCCTGACCCACGAAATTGAAATGCACCCCTGAGCACTTCCCCCTTTCGACAGACCCTCCCGAACGTGGTAAACTTTATATGCACGCATCGAAGGGGCGCGCGGATGCGTGTATTTTCATGCATGGGTACTGTGCAGGCTTTTACATCAGGTGCGCGCTTACAGAGGTGTTCCCTTGGCTAAGAAGGTTAACGACAACGGTCCCGGCTACGTAGGATCCATCGCCCCGCATGGCGGCACGCTGGTGAGCCGTCTGCTGCGGGGTGAGATGGCTGAAGCCACGCGCGAAATGGCCCAGAGTTTGAAGACGATCGTCCTTTCGCCGATGAACGTCTCAGACCTGGAACTCATCGCGGTGGGGGCCTTCAGCCCGCTGACCGGTTTCATGGGGCAGGCGGACTATCAGAGCGTTGTGTTTGACATGCATCTGGTGAACGGGCTGCCCTGGACGATTCCGGTCACCCTGCCGGTGGATGAAGAGACGGCGGCGGATATCAAGATCGGGCAATCAGTGGCACTGGCGGAGCGCACGCCCGAAGGCGATCTGCACCTGATGGGCGTGATAGAGGTCAGCGAGAAATACACGTATGATAAGCGTGTCGAGGCTGAGAAAGTCTATCGCACCACCGAGGATAAGCATCCCGGTGTAGCGCGGCTTTACAGGCAGGGGGATGTGCTGCTGGCAGGTGATATCTGGGTGTTTGACCTGCCTCTGGCTGCCCGGACGGAGTTCCCCGAACTGCGGCACACTCCGGCTCAGGCGCGACGGCTGTTCGCCCGCGCTGGCTGGCGACGGATCGTCGCCTTCCAGACGCGCAATCCGATCCACCGGGCACACGAGTACATCCAGAAGACCGCCCTTGAGATCGTTGATGGGCTGTTTCTCCACCCTCTGGTCGGGGAAACCAAGGCGGACGACATCCCCGCCGATGTGCGGATCGCAAGCTATCAGGCTATCCTGCGCGACTACTACCCCGCCGAGCGGGTGTTGCTGGGTGTCTTTCCGGCGGCGATGCGCTACGCTGGCCCGCGCGAGGCCATCTTCCACGCCATCGCCCGTAAGAACTACGGCTGTACACATTTCATCGTCGGGCGCGATCATGCGGGCGTCAAGGGGTACTATGGCACGTATGATGCCCACTACATCTTTGATGAGTTCGACCCCGACGCAATCGGGATCACGCCGCTCTTCTTCGACCATGCTTTCTATTGCAAGAAGTGCGGCGCGGTTGTCACGGCCAAGACCTGCCCGCACGATCCCTCTGAGCACGTCTTCCTCTCCGGGACTCAGGTGCGCGAAATGCTGGAGCGTGGCGAGATGCTGCCGGAGGAGTTTACCCGTCCGGAGGTCAGCAAGGTGCTGATCGAGGGGATGCAGCGCAGGAAGCGGGGGCGGGACAGGCGTTAAAGTTAGCCGTTGGGTTTAGTTTTCCCCGGAGAAGGCCCCTTTCCGCGGGCGCTTTCGGCGGAGAGAGCCTTTTCAAAGGGGACTAGAAGAGTGAAGAAGATGTTTAACTTTCTGCGGCGCAAACGACGTGGCCGCAAGGTCATGGTGATCGGGCTGGACTGTGCGGCCCCTGAGCTGGTCTTCGATAAGTGGAAAGACGAACTGCCCACCTTCAGGAAGCTATACTCAGGCGGGCTGTACGGCGAACTGGAGTCCTCTATTCCGGCCATCACCGTTCCCGCCTGGTCATCCATGATGTCCAGCAAAGACCCCGGCACGCTGGGAATCTATGGCTTCCGCAATCGGCGCGACTATTCCTACGACAATCTCTACATCGCGACCGGCGCGGCGGTTAAGGAGCCGCGTGTGTGGGACATTCTGGGCGAAGCCGGTAAGCGTGTTGTGCTGGTCGGCGTACCCCAGACGTTCCCCATCAAGCCGGTGAACGGAGTCTGTATCTCCAGCTTTCTGACGCCTACTCTGGAGAGCGGGTTCACCTATCCTTCCGAACTGGCAGAGAAGGTGCTGTCTATCGCCCCCCGCTATGAGGTAGATGTCCGCAACTTTCGGACGCCTGATAAGGACTGGCTCCTCAAGCAGTTGTGGGACATGACCGAAATGCGCTTCCGGGTGCTCAACCACCTGCTGGAAAACGAACCCTGGGATTACTTCATGTGGGTTGAGATGGGCGTGGACCGCATCCATCATGGGATGTGGTCCTTCATGGACCCCGGTCATCGCCGCTACGAGCCGGGCAACAAATACGAGAACTCGATCAAAGAGTACTATCAGCTTATTGACGCGCAGCTTGCCCACATGCTGGATAAAATCGACGACGAAACGATGGTGCTCGTCCTCTCCGATCACGGTGGTAAGAAGATGGACGGCGGCATCTGCATCAACGAGTGGCTGTGGCGCAACGGCTATCTTGTCCTCAAAGAAGACCCGCCGGAGATGTTCGACGAGAACGGAAAGCGCATCCTGACGCCGTTCGCCAAGGTCGAGGTGGACTGGGAGAAGACACGGGCCTGGGGTCAGGGCGGCTACTATGGGCGGGTCTTCCTGAACGTTGAGGGGCGCGAGCCGCAGGGCGTCATCAAGCGTGAGGATTACGAACGTGTGCGGGATGAGTTGATTGAGCAATTCAAGGCTATCCCCGGCCCGGACGGCGAAGACCTGGGCACGGTCGTCTACAAGCCACAGGAGATTTACCGGAAGGTTCGCAACGTCCCGCCTGACCTGATCGTCTACTGGGGCAACCTGAACTGGCGCTCAGTTGGGAGCTTCGGGCATGGAGGGATTTACACTTTTGAGAACGACACCGGCCCGGACGACGCTAACCATGCCCAGAACGGGATGTTTATCCTTTACGATCCGGCCAACCCGGAGAGTAACCGGGAGATCACGGGTCGGCAGCTTATGGATGTGGCTCCCACCATCCTTGAATTGATGGGCGTGCCCGTCCCCTCTGATATGCAGGGGCGGCGGCTCTTTGGCGATTAAGCAGGGCACCCTCTCAGGCTCCTGAAACGGTCACTTATGCGGAGGGATTTTAGAAAGAGGCTGGTTGCTGTTCTGGCGCTCGCGCTTCTGGTGCGAGCGCCAGTTGTGATCTCCATCTTTTCCGAACCGCAGCGGGCTATTCTGGCCTCTGATAGCCGTCAGTATCTGGGGCTGGCCGCCATCCTCGCCTCGCATGGCGTTTTCAGCCAGACACCGCCCCCGCCCCTCCAGCCGGAGGTTTTACGCACGCCCGGCTATCCGGCCTTCATCGCTCCCTTTATGCTCCTGTGGGGGCCACAGCCCCTGAAGGCTCTGGTTGCTGCTCAGGCGATCATCGGTGCGCTGACGGCGGTCGGAGTCGCCCTGCTTGGGCGATGGCTGTTCGACGAGCGGACGGGAACGCTTGCCGGAGTGACGTATGCACTTGCGCCCATGTCCGCCGTGATGACTGGCTACGTCTATGCCGAAACGCTGTTTGCCGCCTGTCTGGTTGGCGGGGCGGTGCTTCTCGTCCGGGGTCTGGAGGATGAGCGCTGGTGGCTGAGCGCGGCGGGCGGGGTGCTTTTCGGTATGGCGACGCTAACCCGGCCTATCGGGCTGCTGCTATTGCCGCTTCTGATCCTGATCCCGCTCACCCGTATGCCCCTTCGGTCAGCCTGGCGATACGCTCTGGCTCTCATAGCCAGTTTCATGCTCGTGGTGGGGGCGTGGATGGGGCGCAACGCCTTTTACTTCGGGCATTTCGGCCTGACGACGATCAGCAACCTTAACCTCTACTACTACAACGCCGCCAGCCTTGAGGCCCACCGTCTGGGCATCTCGCTTGAGGAAGCGCGTGCGATGCTCGCTGAGCGGCTGAGTGAGCAGCCGCCCGATGATTCACGCTGGCCCGGCTCCCGCGAGGGGGCACTGGCACGCAGTATCATTCTGGAGCATCCTGTCGCCTTTGCCTGGTATAACGGTCTGGATGCGCTCAACGGCCTGCGTCCCGGCTTTAGCTTCATGCTGGGGCTACTGGATGAATCCGGCGGCACGCGCGATCCGATCTCCGCCTTCATTGCGGGGGACATTCCCGCCATCCTGACGGCCATGCGCGGCCAGCGAGTCGTGATCCTTCTGCTGGAAGGTTACATGCTGCTCTTTACCGGCCTGCTGGTCGGGCTGAGCGTCGCTGGTTCTCTCATGCTCCTGCTTCGAAGGAGGTGGTCTGAAGTTGTGCTGCTGGCCCTGATCCCTGCTCTCCTGCTTTACCTGCCGGGCATCGCCTCGAACGCTCGCTTCCGCGCTCCGGTTGAAACGTTCCTCGCGATTCTGGCTGCTGCAGGGGCAACCGGCCTCCTCGCAATGCTCAGCCGAAGCCGGAGAGCGGGCGAGGCAGATTGATCAGCGGGTAGCTACCGCCAGCCGTTGTGAAATTCCATGAACTGGCCGTTGCTGGAGCGGATCACACACAGCGACGGCCCGCCGGGGACGGAGTCAAAATACAGATAGCCATTGCACGATCCCCGCATCCCGTACTGGTACTGCTCGACGACCCAGTACAACTCGCTATCCGGAGCGGGGCGGTCCGTCTCAAACTCGATGTTGAACTGTCCGGGTCGAGTCAGTGTGCCGATTACGTCGGTCTCGGTGAAGCCGTTCGGGTAAGCGTATCGCGCCCGCACGGTCGAGATCACGGAGAGGCAGGCATCCACTCGCGCCTCGCCCATGCCGCCCACCTCGTAGTAACACAGCCAGCTAAGGGCGTTTTTCTCCGCCTCCGTCCACTCGATCAGCGGGAGCGTGCCGGTGACGGTTGGAGCTGCTTCCCCATCTGATGCGGGGGGCGTCCCCGCAGGCCGGGTAGGGGTGACGGGGCCTGCCAGCGTCGGGGAAGGGGTCGGGCCGGGGGTTCCAATGGGCAGGGCTGCCGCCTCGCTACCGGGGTTCGGGGATGTCTCCGGCATGCCTTCCCCGGCGGCGGCCTCCGGCCTCCCCTGAGCGGGCAGGAAGGCCAGCAGCGCCAGCCCTCCGATTGAGAGGATCGTCAGCCCCACTCCGACAGCGATCAGCAGGGCGGGCAGGCGAGGCTCCCCGGATTCAGGCAAGATTTGCTCAGCGTCACTCATAGCGCCGTGATCATAGCGACTTGGCCCACCGGCGACAAGCTCTGACCGCCTGCCTTCGTAGGGCTGGCTCCCGGCCAGACCAGAAACGCCCTTATCCGCCCTCTGCTCATCCACCATTGCGTGGTAGACTGGCCGAGATCGGGTAAAATCCCCGCGCCATGATCACACGCACTGCATCCTTCATCCGGACTCACCGCTGGGGAGCGTTCGTCGTCGCCACCTATCTGGCGCTGGGGGTTGTTTTCAGCGTTGTTAACCCCATCCACGAGGCGACCGACGAATTGCGCCACTACCGCTACGTGCGCTACATCGCTGACTACGGACGGCTGCCCGTCCAGTCTGCCGGGGAGGGCAACGCCCAGGCCCATCATCCGCCGCTCTACTATGCCACTGCCGCGCTGGCGAGCTTCTGGGTGCATCCCGCCGACCCGCTTGGCGATCCGTTGAGCAACCCCCAGTGGGGATTCCGAAACTGGGAAGTCGGCACGGATAACAAGAACCTGTATCTGCATGGCCCTGATGAAGCGTGGCCTTACCGTGATGAGGCGCTGGCTGCCCATCTGGCCCGCTGGGTGACCCTCCTCTGGGGGGCGGGCGCGGTCGCGCTGACCTATGCCCTCGGCAGGGTGCTGCTACCCGAACAGGAGCCGGTGGCCGTCACGGCGGCGATGCTCGTTGCCCTCAACCCGATGTTCCTGTATCTGGGGGCAGCGGTTAACAACGACGTGCCCGCCGCCCTGATCGGCGCGGCGATCACATACGTGGCCCTGATCATCGTCCGGGACGGCCTGACGATGCGCCGGATCATCGCTCTGGGGGTGCTCTACGGGCTGGCGTCGCTCGTCAAGTTCAATCTGGTTGCCATGCTGGGCGTGATCGAAGCGGGGCTGTTTCTGGGGCTTCTTGTACCCTCAGGCGGGGGTGGGCCGGAGAACGGCCATCCCTCTCGCTGGCGGGCCTTCCTCCGTGCGAACGTGATCATTCTGGGGCTGACGCTTCTGATCTCCGGCTGGTGGTACGTCCGTAACACGATTCTCTACGGGGAACCGACCGGCTTCCTGCGCCTCACGGAAATCTGGGGAGTGCGTGACCCACGAGCCGGGGTCAGGCTGGCCGGGCGCGAACTGCGCTATGCGTGGACGAGTCTCTGGGGGCGCTTCGGCTATGGTCAGATTCCCCTGCCGGATAGCCTCTACATCGCGGTGGCTGTGCTATGCGGGCTGGGGCTTCTGGGATTGATCGCCTATCTGGTGCGGGAGCGCTGCGCCCTCTCCCCCGCCCGGTGGGGAATGTTCGGCCTCCTGATGATGGCGGTGCTGGTCAACTTCGCCGTGCTGTACGCCTATATCACCATCAGTCCGGCGGGAGCAATGGGGCGCTTCTTCTTCCCCGGCCTGCCCGCCTTTGCCACCCTGATCGCGGTGGGGCTGATCGCCCTCTGGCCGGAGAGACTGCAACCCTTCGTGGC
>DRKO01000063.1 GCA_011051745.1 Chloroflexota bacterium
CCCGCCATCCGGCGGCGCGATCTCGAACATCAGCAGCCCCAGCCACACCAGCACGGCGAGTCCGTAAAGCAGCCCCCCTGTGAAGCCATCATGACGGTTGGTGAGGCTGGCCTGAGCCATGTATCCCATCAGGAGGGCGACCAGCGTCCCCACGCCGAGCGCGGCAGCGCGGGCCGGACTGATCTCCTCCACCGGCTTGATAACCCCCTCCTCGTACTCAATGGCCGTCGGCTCCATCCACGCGGAGGGATCAAAGGGGGCCGGTTCGGTCCCCTCATCCGGCGGCACATGCCAGGGGCGCGGCAGCGAGAAGCCCGCCCACGCCGGGGAATCGGCCACATCCTCCTGCGGCGGCATAAAGACCGCCCGCAGCACATCCCCGACCGTGATCGGCGTGCCGGTTCGGGGTGGCTCGTGAGGGGCGGTCGCCGGGGGTTGCCGTTCCGAATCTCTGCTCATCAGGAACCCCTCACCCCGCCCTGACCGGCTTCCGCGCCAGTACGCACAGGTTCACCGTCGAGCGTTCCGGTGGTTCATCCATGACGTTACGGCGGTCGAACCACTCGAACAGCCGCAGGCCGATGTTAACCGGATTGAGTGGGCCGCCCCGCTCGCCGCTCGTGTTGTGCCGGTCTGCCGCCGAGGCGACGCTCTGGGGCAGCAGACCCGCTTCCAGCGCCGTTTTGCCAAAGCCGTATACGATGTTATGGATGAAGGGGAAGCTGTGATGAGTGAAGCTGCGCTCCGCCGCGATCTCCAGCCCGGCGGCGGTGACGGCCCCGCGCAACTGTTCGCGTGTGTACAGGCGAACATGGTTGGCCCAGATTCCGGCGAAGAGGCCGCGTTGAATGTGGGTGTTGAAAAGCGTCTCCAGCGTCTTGTTGATCGGATCCCACCAGAAGGGGTAGTTTGCGTTCGGGACGGTGATCGCGATCAGCCCGCCGGGCCTGAGCACCCGCGCGACCGAGCGCAGCGCCGCCACATCATCCTCGACGTGCTCCAGCACCTCGGAGAGGATCGCCTTGTCGAAGGTCGCATCTGGAAAAGGCAGGTGGTAGAGGTTCCCGTTAACCAGCGTGATCCCCTCTTCCCCCGCCAGGGCGTCGCGGGCGATCCTGAGGATGCCATACTCCAGCTCAACGCCCGCCAGCTCTGCCCCGCACACCTGCCGGATGAACTTCAGGTAAAACCCGCGCCCGCAGCCGCCATCAAGGATGCGGTCGCCGTCCTGCGGGTCGAGCCACTCGAAGATCGTCAGCACGCGGCGGCGGTAGGCCATGTCGGCCTCGTTGCGGATCAGGCGGGCGATAACGTCCTGCTCTCTCATTCCATCTCACCCGCGCTTCCGGCGTCCCCTGCGTGCCGCCTCCGCTGCCGCGCGGAGATGACGCTCGTAGCGGTCAACCGTCTCCTCAAAGTTGAAGGCAGCGTCTATCTCCTCCAGCGGCCTGACATAGGCAGCGCGGTTATCCAGCACCCGGACGATGGCCCTGCCCATCGCCTCCGGGTCGCGGGGGGGGACGATCTCGCCCATGCCGGTCACTTTAACAACCTCGCGCGCGCCGGGGATGTCGGTCGCCACCACCGGCGTGCCGCAGCGCATCGCCTCCACCTGCACCAGCGCGAAGCACTCCGTATCGCTCGGCAGGGCCAGCACGTCGCAGGCGGCATAGAAATTAGCCAGCTCCTGCGCCCCGGTGAGCAGCCCCAGGAAGATCAGATGCTCGCGATACCGCTCGATCAGCGGCAGGTTACGCCGGTAGAAATCCTCGTACTTGATGTCATATTCCCCGGCAAAGACGATCCGCGTGCCGGGGTACTTCTCGTGGATGACCGGCAGGGCGCGGATCAGGACATCGGGGCGTTTCTCCTCGACAAACCGCCCCGCATACCCGATCAGGCGGGCGTCGCCGTTTGCCCCTGCCAGCCATCTGGCCCGCAGTTCCTCGACGTGCCGGGGGTCCGGCGTGGGGATCACGATCGGCGGATAGACCGCCGAGGTCTTCTCACGAAACGGCGCGATGTAGTAGGAGTGATCGGCATAATCGTAGCTGTAGGCGATGATGCGATGAGCGGCCCGCCCCGCCATTTTGTAAAGCTGGAAGGTGAACCACTCGACAAAGCGGTTGAACGCTCCGGCGGGCAGGATCAGATCACCGTGATGGGTGATCACCAGCCCCCTGCCCAGCAGGCGGGTATAGAGCGCGTAGATCGCCGTCTCCAGCATCGGCGTGTGGATACTGACCACATCGTGCATCTGTACCAGCCGGAAAGCGGCCCAGGGATAAGCGGGCATGATCATGCCGCGCGTCACGCGGATCGGAGCCCACAGCCGGATCACCCGCACCCCGTTGATCACCTGCTCATCGCGCGGCAGGCTCAGGTCATAGCGGGCGGTCAGCACCGTTACCTGATGACCGCGAGCCGCCAGCGCCTCGGCCACGCGCTGAACGTGCAGCGTCAGGCCGGTGCGGTGCGGGACGTAATACTGTAGCGCAATCAGGATTTTGAGAGGCTCACCCGTCATATGGCTTCCTCTGGCAGCGCGGGCGCAGGCCACGCCGGGGTACTCTCATGAAGGGGGAATCTCCGCCACCGGACCGTCTCCGGTGGGCAGATGTTCGCGGAGCGCCTCCGCCTCACGGGCCACCTCGCTGAAGCTCACCCCCTCCCGCAGCAGGCCGATGATGCCCAGCGCACTCGTGACAACGAAGTTAACCGCGTGCATCGCAAAAGCAAAGCTCCGGCTGACATCCGCATTATAGCCAACCGCCGTAAAGACTCCGATCACGGCTGCCTCAAACGGCCCCACGCCGGAGGGCGCAGCCGGAACAGCGATGCCCAGTCCGGCGGCGGCCACCGACAGCACGCCCATGATCGGCGGCGGGGCAGGCCAGAAGGCCATCATCAGCACCCAGGCCGCGAAGGAGGAGAACAGCCAGCCAAAGATCGAGAGGGCAAATCCGGCGAAGAACGTTCGCGGGTCAGAGACGCCACCCAGCCCCTCAACGAAGGGCTGGAGGAACGCCCTCGCGCTCTCCCGCGTGAGGCGCGGAGCCAGCGCCAGCACCCGCGCGCCGATGTCAAGCGCCCACTCCGGGCGTCGGGCGGCAAAGGCCAGAAAGACCAGCCCCAGAACAGCTCCCGCCCCCATGACGGCCCCGGCGCTGGTCGCCCAGGCGGGCAGGTCAAGCCCGATCAGTACGATGCCGATCAGCACCACGACCGACACCATATCAAACAGCCGCTCGACAATGACGCTTGAAAGCGCACTGGTGAAGTGCATACCGGGCCGCCGTCCGGCCAGCACCGCGCGGGCGAACTCCCCAAG
>DRKO01000064.1 GCA_011051745.1 Chloroflexota bacterium
CGGGCGCCCAGTGCACCTCGACGGTGTAGCGTCCCCATCCGTCCGCGCTGAGGGCCTGAGAAGAGACATAGCACACACGCACGATGATTCGCTCCTGAAGGGGTGAGATGGCGCTCCGGACTATACCGGCGGCGCGGCGGATGCGCAACAACTCCGACGTCGGGAGAGTGGGACGAAAATTCGGATATTCCGGTCTGTTTTGTATATTTTCATATTTATTTTGTATACTTGCAACGCTTTACTCACCATGCCAGAGGAAGGAAAACAAGGTATGGACGTTTATCCGATTGTCCTCCGCCTGCTGCACATCGGCGGCGGAGTCTTCTGGGCCGGGTCAACCTTTTTCATGGCATTCCTGATGTCTCCAGCCGTCCGAATGGCCGGAGAAGGAGGTCAGCAGTACATGCGGACGCTGACTCAGCGCACCCCGCTGGCTACCTTCATGAGTGTCTCTTCACTGCTGAATGTGATCTCCGGTATCCTGCTGTACTGGCGTGCTTCCGCCGGATTCCGATCCAACTGGATGGCGTCCGGGATGGGGATCACGCTTGCCATCGGCGGGCTGGCGGGGCTGATCGCGACCGTCATCGGCACGCTGGTGAACCGCTCGCTGGCGGAGAAGATAGGTGCGCTGGGCAAAGAGATTCAGGCCAGCGGCGGCCCGCCCACCCCGGAGCAGCTCGCGCAGATGAGGAAATACCAGGCCGGGCTTGCAAGCGCCCTTAAGTGGTCTGCCGTTCTGCTGGCGATCTCAGTGGTGACCATGGCGGTGGCCCGCTACGTCTGATTTTCGGCGGAGACCCCGCACAGTTTGAACATCATCCGGGGCCGGAGGCACGAAGGGGAGCCTCCGGCTCTGGATTCTGGCTGAGGGGTTGTTGTTCTCGCGAGGCAACCTCAACCTCACCCCCTGGCCCCCTTCTTCCAAGATACAAGGGGGAGGCGAGATGCCGTCTGGCGTCGAGCGGGGGTGAGGTAATATCCCCCGGTTTCCGGCCGTCTGATCGGGAGAAAAAACCGACCTACCGGTCGGTAGGCTTGAAGTTACGGGCAACTTGTGATTTAATCATAGATAGCAGGAAGTGCACGCCTGATACAACCGGCCAATTCCACCCCCATCCTCTCCGGCGCACAGGAGACCGTCTGAGACGCTGTGGCAACAACGCGCCCCCCGGACAGAGCCAGAGCCACGAGGCCGGACTTTTCGAGCGTGCGCCCTGCACAGAGATCAGGCCAGAGGTGTGAGCACTGACTATCCTTAGTCTCTCCGACCGATTCAGCCAAGGAGTACAGCTTATGAGCTATCAGATTCGCCGTGCTGCGGTGATCGGGGCGGGCACGATGGGGGCCGCAATCGCAGCCCACTTCGCCAACGTCGGCATCCCCGTTGACCTGCTGGACATCGTGCCCCGCGAACTCACCCCGGAGGAAAAGGAAAAGGGACTGACGCTCGATGATCCGGCGGTGCGTAACCGGATCGTCAGCAAAGGCTGGGAGGCCGCGCTCAAGGCGAGACCGGCGGCCCTCTACAGCAAAGCAAAGGCCGCGCTCGTCCGGCTTGGCAATCTGGAGGACGACTTCGACCGGCTGAGCGAGGCCGATCTGATCATCGAGGCGGTCATCGAGAACCTGCCGATCAAGCAGAGCCTGATGGAGCGCGTCGAGGCGGTGCGGAAGCCGACCGCGGTCGTGGCGACCAACACCTCCGGCCTGCTGATCCGGGACATCGCCGAGGGACGCGGCGAAGCCTTCCGCCAGCACTTTCTGGGCATGCACTTCTTCAACCCCCCGCGTTATCTGCGTCTGCTGGAGATCATCCCCCACACCGACACCCTCCCCGAAGTTCTGGAGGCGATGACGCGCTTCGCCGAAGACACGCTCGGCAAAGGTGTGGTGCGCTGCAAGGACACGCCTAACTTCATCGCCAACCGGCTGTTCTCCAACGGGGCCTCGTTCGAGATCGCCTACGCCATCGAGCACGGGTATTCCATCGAGGAAGTGGACAAGCTGACCGGCCCGCTGATCGGGCGACCCAAGACGGCGGTCTTCCGGCTGCTCGACCTCGTCGGGCTGGACGTGATGGAGCACGTCAGCACAAACCTGTACGAGGCCATCCCGGAGGATGAATCGCGCGATCTGTTGCTGGACCCGCGCATCATGGAGCCGCTCAAGAAGATGATCGAGCGGGGGTGGCTGGGCAACAAGGCCGGGCAGGGCTTCTACAAGCGCGTGGAGAAGAACGGCAAGAAAGAATTCTGGACGCTCGATTTCGAGACGATGGAATACACCCCGCCGCAGAAGGTGCGGTTTGAGTCGGTGGGGAAGTACCGCAAGCTGGAGCCGCTCGGCGCACGGCTGAAGGCGCTGGTCGAGGCCGACGACCGGGCCGGGGAATACATCCGCAACGTGACGTACAACCGCCTGACCTATGCCTCGCGGCGCATCCCGGAGATCGCCGATTCCATCGTTTCGGTGGACAACGCGATCAAGTGGGGCTTTGCGCATCAGATGGGGCCGTTCGAGGAGTGGGACGCGCTCGGCGTGGCGGAGAGCATCGAGAAGATGGAGGCCGCCGGATTCCCGGTGGCGGACTGGGTGAAGGAGATGGTGGAGGCCGGATACGAGAGCTTCTACCAGTACGAAAACGGCGTGGCCGTCGGCTACTACGATCTGGAGGCGAAGGGCTACCTCCCCTTCGAGGAGAAGCCCAAAGAGATCAAGGTCAACGTGCTGGTGGCCCGCGATAAGGTCATCGAGTCGAACGAGGAAGCCTCGATCATTGACATGGGGGACGGGATCGCGCTCTTCGAGTGGCACAGCAAGGCCAACACGCTCACCCCGGCAGTGATCGAGATGGGCTACCGGGCCATCGAGCGGCTGGGGACGGACTTCGACGGACTGGTGATCGGCCACGACGGGAGCCTGTTCTCCGGCGGGGCCAATCTCGACATGGCGGCCATCCAGCAGGAGGCGCGGAAGCAGGGCGTCACCCCCGCCGAGGTGGTGGATCAACTGGCGCATCAGATGCAGCAGATGATGCTCGGCTTCCGGTATGCGCCGGGGCCGGTCGTGACCGCGCCGTTTGATCGGGCGCTGGGCGGCGGGGCCGAGCTGACGATGTGCGGCGACCGGATCGTCGCCCACGCGGAGCTGTATATCGGGTTAGTCGAGGTCGGGCTGGGGCTGATCCCGGCGGCGACCGGCTGCAAGGAGATGCTGCGCCGGATCGTCAACCCGATGATGCGGATCGAGAACGCCGATCCGATCCCGGTCATCACGCGGGTGTTTGAGCAGATCGGGCTGGCCCGCTACTCAACCAGCGCGGAAGAGGCCCGCGAGATGGGCTTCCTCGGACCGTGTGACCGCATCGTGACGAACCGCGATCACCTGCTGGCCGAGGCCAAGCGGGAGGCGCTCCATATGGTGCAGAGCGGCTATCGCCCGCCCCTGCCGGAGAAAATCTACGCCGCCGGTCGCGACGTGCTGGCCGCCATCCAGACCCAGCTTTATATGATGAAGGACGCGGGCTACATCACCGAACACGATTCGGTGGTCGGTGGCAGGCTGGCCTGGGTGCTCTGCGGCGGCGACCTCTCCGAGCCGACCTGGGTGGATGAGCAGTACATCCTCGATCTGGAGCGGCAGGCATTCGTCGAGTTGATCCAGATGCCCAAGACCATCGAGCGGATCATGCACATGCTGACAACAGGGAAGCCGCTGCGGAATTAGGGAATAGCGTCCAGTTGCCAGTTGTGAGCCGTAGCGGCAGGCTGGCCTGCCAGTCTGTCCGCTATCCGCCAGTGAAACAGGAGTGACAGCACATGCATGAAGCAGTGATCGTGGAAGGCGTGCGGACGGCGGTCGGGCGTGCCAAGAAGGGAACCACCCGCACCGCACGGGCCGATGACATGATGGCCGCCGTGATCGCCGAACTGATGCGACGTGTCGAAGGGGCCATCGCCCCCGAAGAGATTGACGACGTGGCCGTCGGCTGCGCGATGCCGGAAGGGCCGCAGGGCCTCAACATCGCGCGGCAGGTTCTGCTGGAAGCCGGATTGCCGGTCAGCGTGCCGGGCCAGACGATCAACCGCTTTTGCTCGTCGGGCCTGCAATCCATCGCCTCGGCGGCCTATCGCATCATGGCGGGGGACGCCGAGGTCATCATCGCGGGCGGCATGGAGACGATGAGCCTGGTCCCGATGACGGGCTTCCGCATCTCGCCCAACCCCTATCTGGTGGAGCATCAACCGGAGATTTACATGGGCATGGGGCTGACCGCCGAACACGTCGCGGAGGAGTTCTCGGTCAGCCGGGAGGATCAGGATCAGTTCGCCTATGAAAGCCACATGAAGGCCGTCGCCGCCTGGGAGGAGGGCCGCTTCGAGGGACAGATCGTGCCCTTCGAGTTCGAGGAAGTGTGGTACGAGGACGGCGAGCGAAAGAGCCGGACGGTGGTCTTTGAGCGTGACGAGCACATGCGCCCCGACACCACGCCGGAGGCACTGGCGAAGCTGAAGCCGGTCTTCAAGCCGGGCGGCACGGTGACCGCCGGGAACTCCTCGCCGCTTTCGGACGGGGCGGCGGGCGTCATCATCATGAGCCGCGAAAAGGCCGAGGCGCTGGGCCTGAAGCCGCGCCTGAAGTTCCGCAACTTCGCGGTGGCGGGCGTCCGGCCGGAGATCATGGGCATCGGGCCGGTGGAGGCTGTCCCCAAAGCCCTCCGGCTGGCCGGAATGAGCCTCGATGATCTGGAGCTGATCGAGCTGAACGAGGCGTTCGCCTCGCAATCGCTGGCTGTGATTCGGACGCTGGGGCTGAACACAGACATCCTGAACGTCAACGGCGGCGCAATCGCGCTGGGGCATCCGCTGGGCTGCACGGGGGCCAAGCTGACCGTGCAACTGATGTACGAGATGGAGCGGCGCGACCTCTCGCTCGGCATGGTGACGATGTGCATCGGCGGCGGGATGGGCGCGGCGGGCATCTTTGAGCGGGTGAACTAGGTGCGAGTCTGCTCACCGGCGAAGTGAGGAACACCCCCGCCGGAGCATGGCGGGGGTGTCTGTTTGTCCGTGACCTCACCC
>DRKO01000065.1 GCA_011051745.1 Chloroflexota bacterium
ACAGGCCTGCGACATCCTGAGTGACAACAAAGCGACGCCGGAGGGCAAAACGTACCGCGTTTGCGATCCCGATCCCGACCTGTTCGCGGGTCAGATAGGCACGCGCGCCCCCTCTGCTGGCCGCCAGCGCCATCTCCCGATCCGGTCGGTGAGCTAGGCACACGACCGCCGTCGCTGGGCAATGTTCGGCGATCAGCGTGAGCAGGGCCACCAGTTCATCCGCGCCCGCAGCCAGGCCAGCATCCAGCACGACCACATCGAGGTGTGCCCGAACCGGATCAGCCTGCAGCCGGGCGAACATCTCATGTAAGGTCCCCGCTCTGCCAACAACGCGCGTGTAACGGTTCCAGCTCAGGTAGCTGGTGATAGCCTGCCGGGCATAAATGTCGCGCTCGACGATGAAAACCAGGATGTCATGATGATCCGACATGAGATGTTCTCCTGTACCGGTAGCGTTGTAAGGGCCTGTATGGCGAATCTAGTCCATCTTATTCTTACCACAGGAAGCACAGCGGAGCTTGACCCCTGACGGACAGATCGCTGACGGTTACCTCCGTCGGGTTTCTCCGCCTGTCAGCTTACCTTCCCTGCCGGGAGCACAAGCGGAGCACTTTCTCAGGAAACGGTATAATCGCCCTGCCGACCGGTTTTGAACACGGAACTTGCGAGCATGTATGCCGAGATCGTCGTCAACCTGCCCGTTGAGGGCACTTTCCATTACCATATCCCCGCCGAGCTGGCCGGACGCCTTCAGGTGGGCCATCTGGTTGAGGTTTCGTTCGGCCAGCAGAAGGCTCAGGGAGTGATCCTTGGATTCGACACCCGCGCACCGGTTGAGCAGACCAAGCCGGTCATCCGCCTGATCGATCGCGATCCGGTCATTGACGGGGTTCACCTGGCGCTGGCCCGCTGGCTCAGTCAGCGCTACCTGGCGCATCTTGCCGACTGCGTCCGGTTATTCCTGCCACCGGGTCTCTCCAAACGGGGGGATATTCTGATCCGGCCTGTGATTGACCCTGAACTGATCGAGGCCACAGGCGACACTCAGAAGCGGCTGCTCAAGTTGCTGGCCCGTCGGGGACCGCTGCGCGGACGACAGATCGCCCGCGCCCTCCCCCGCCGCAACTGGCGGGACGCCGTCGCCCAACTGGTCGAGCGGGGCCTTCTCCTGCGCGAGCCGGTGCTCGATCCTCCCTCGGTGCGGGCTAAACAGGTTCGCGTGGTCGAACCGGGCATCGCCCCCGCGCAGGTGGAAGACGTGATCAGGCGGCACTTCGATCCGGAACTGGTCTCTTCGCGACGACGGGCAACCGTTATCCGCCGGGGCGAAATTCTGCGCTGGCTGGCCCGGCAACGGCAGCCGGTCGAGGTCGGGGAAGTTTACCGCAGCGTTGAGGGGAGCACGCTGGCTGACCTGCGAGCGCTGGCGGAGGATGATCTTATCATCCTGCGTGAGGAGGAAATCTGGCGCGACCCGCTGGCCGGGATCACCTTCACGCCCGATAGCCCGCCCCGCCTGACATCCGATCAGGCCACCGCGTGGGAGACAATCCGCGCGGCGCTGGAGCAGGCATCAGAGACTCCGCCCCGGCCCATCCTCCTGCACGGCGTGACCGGCTCCGGCAAGACGGAGCTCTACCTCCGCGCAGCGGCTCAGGTGATCGAACAGGGGGGCAGCGCCATTGTGCTCGTCCCTGAGATTGCGCTCACCCCCCAGACGATCCGCCGCTTCGGGGCACGCTTTCCGGGTCGGATGGGGTTAATCCACAGTGGCCTATCCGCCGGTGAGCGCTACGACACCTGGCGACGCGCCCGCAACGGCCAGCTTGATCTGGTGATCGGGCCGCGCTCGGCCCTGTTTGCCCCGCTGGCTAACCTGAGGCTGATCGTGATAGACGAGTGCCACGATGACAGCTACAAACAGTCCCCCCCCGTTCCGCCACCTTACTACCATGCCATCCCGACAGCCACCGAGTTAGCACGGCTGCGCCACGCCCTGCTCATTATGGGGAGCGCAACGCCCAACGTCACCACCTACGCCCGCGCCCTTCCCCCCGACGGCCCGGAAGAGAGAGAGTATACGTTACTGGAACTACCAGCCCGCATCATGGGGCATCGGCAGGCCATCGAGCTTCAGGCCATGCACTTTCACATCGGCCAGCCGCGTTACAGGCATCGGGAGGAAGACCCCGAAGAGGTAGTTATGATCGAACTACCGCCGGTGCAGATCGTGGACATGCGTCAGGAGCTGCGGGCACACAACCGCTCGATCTTCAGCCGGGCGCTGGTCGCCGCGATGGGAGAGGCGCTCGAACGAGGACAACAGGTTATCCTCTTCCTGAACCGGCGTGGCACAGCCACATACGTCTTCTGCCGGGCCTGCGGCCACGTTCTCGCCTGCCCGCGCTGCGATACGCCGCTGACGTGGCATGTATTCCGCACCCCGGAGGGCGAGAGGCGGGGGGTGCTGGTCTGCCACCACTGCGATTACCGGACAACTCATCCGCGCGTGTGCCCTGAGTGCGGCTCAGACCAGATCAAGTTTTTCGGAGGCGGGACGGAGCGAGTCGAAGAGGAGGTCCGCCGTCGTTTCCCGGAGG